>JAYVND010000156.1:0-2062 GCA_043758635.1 Bdellovibrionales bacterium | reverse complement strand
CCATAAGCGAACGCAGAAAAGCTCATAATAAAAATCGAGGTCGCGCAAAGTATGCGTGAGGAGCTGTGCGAGCAGTTTTTAAAAGTCTGGGCGAAAGTGAGGCGGAGATTCAGTTTCTTCATTTGCTTTCCTCTCGAGAAAGATGCGGTGCTTCGAGGCAATATCGAACTGCGCGCCCCTTGCCAATTCGAAAGACAAGTCGAAGTTTCATGAGCTGCGAAAGATCGCGGCTAGCCGTGATCTCACTAACGGCAAACAATTTTTGGCAAAGCGCCGTGGTCAGATAACTCTTTTTCTTTAAGATTTTCAAGATATCCAATTGCCGATGATTGAGTTGAGAAGCGAGGCTCAGACCTCCATCGGCGGCGCTCGCGCCAAGCCCACCGCCTCGCTTGAGCTTCGAAAATTGAGAAAAGCTTGAGCCGCTCTCAATCAAACGAACTTCATTTGGGGATTTGGCAAGCGCGTAACCGTGCTCTTGTGTCTCAATCCAGTGGCCTCGGTCATCCAGCAGGCGACGCAGTGTCGCAAACGTCGAGTAAATCAGAGCGTCGTGGCGACTGGAATCATATTCATATTCCCAAACGGTCTCGATCAGCTTCTGCTTGCTGCAAGGACCCTTCGCAAGTGCTGAAAGCGTTTTTCGCAAAAGTGGGGCAAGGCCTTTTTTAAGCCGCACTTCGCCGTTGTGGCTTGTCAGAACCGTCCCCGGAAATAAATCGAGAACGATGGTAGGTTGATCTGGATCTTGGCATTCCGGCAATCTGAAAAAAGAAAACAATCCGCGCAGTTTTGCAATCCGATTTTGATCTTCAATGTCTGACGTCAACTCTTGTTGCAGTCGCTCTTGTGGATCAAAGTCGTTGGGGAGTCCCGTCCATTCGCGCACGCGCTTGATCTCGAGATCCACGAGCTCGGTCGACTCTCCCAAAGCAAGTTGAATTCGACGCTCAGTTGCCGCGACTTTTAATATTAAATCTAAGTCAAAGCGGTCGTTAGGATGAAGTCCTGGGCCGAGAGCCAGGCAAGCTTGAGCAAAACGGATGTGTGTGAGGGCTCGCTCGGTGCGGCCGGCAAATAGATGCGTGTCGGCGTAGCGGAGATTGAGAAGTGCTTCTTGGCGACGGTTGCGAGTCTCATGAATGGTGCGACTCGCTTGATCGAGCACCGTGAGAGCTTCATCTAATTTTCCTCGCCAAAAAAGCTGGCGCGCAAGCTCGAGGCGAAGATTCGATTTTGAGTACGTGTCACCGGATGCAATAGTACCAAGCGCATTCGTGAGGGTCTGGACCGCTTCAATATCCACGCCCTGCTCGGCCTGGTAAATCAATTGGGAGATCTCGCTCGCGGCCGAGAGTGAGTCCATTCCCATTGCTCGAGCACGGTTGCGGCTCTGCCGAAGATCTTTGAGTGCAGATTGCAACTCGTGAAATTGCGCGTGGATGTGGCCACGAAGATCTTGCGAGAGCACGAGGGCGTAATCTGAGCCCGACTTCAAAGCGGCCTTTTGCGCAAGCATTGTTTGGCGCAGCGCTTTGACGTAAGACGCTTGAAAGTAGCGATAGAAGGCGAGACCCTGCCGCACAAAAAACTCGTCGGCCTGTTCGAAAGCGCCGCGTTTTTTCAGGAGCCGAATCTGTTTTAAATTCAGTATAAGCAGTTTTTTTGCCTCGGCATAGCGAGACTGACGGCAGTAGGCGACGGTCAAAAAAAATCGTGCGCGAATATCGAGCCCTACGCTCACACCGCGGCTCGATTGATGGTGCAGCCTCTCGGCTTCTTCGACTCGTCCCGAAAATGACAGCGACCCGATGTAGTAAGTGACGCTCTCGGCACTGAGCGCACGCGAGGACCGAATCCCGTCTTCGGCGAGCTGGATCGCTTGCTGATAAAGTCCTTTTTCAAAATTTCGGCGGACTTGCGTCGTGCTTTGCCTAATATCTATTGGGCGTTCTATTTGGCGTTCCATTGGGCAGAACTATGGCTCGGTGGAGAATGCCTGTAAAGGCCTGTGAAAAAATGTAACCTAATATAAACGCTTCAAATCCCGTCAAAGGAGTTG
>JAYVND010000155.1:0-6622 GCA_043758635.1 Bdellovibrionales bacterium | reverse complement strand
CGACGGACATTGCCGTCACCACTGCAGGAGACATGGAAAAGTATTTTATCCGAGATGGAAAACGCTTTCATCACATCATCGATCCGAAGACTGGACGGAGTGCGGAAGCCTCCATGCAAGTGACGGCGATTTGCAAATCGGCGACTCTTTGCGACCTCGTTGATGATGGCGTATTTATTTTGGGAAAAGAAAAGGGGCTTGCATACGCGGAGCGGGAGGGCGTTGCCGCAATGCAAATCGATCCGGATAAAAAAGTTCATTTCTCGAAAGGGATTCGCGAATTTGAGAGCCCATGGGGACCGGCGATCGAGCTCAAGTGATAAAAATATTAAATCCTGCGGAAAGAGAAGCCGCGAAGGCCGCAGGCTACCGGTACGATAGCCCCACTTATTGAACCGAGCCGAGGCAAGTTAAGACCATCCGAGTGGAATCGAATTGAGCCGAGCCTTCCGCTTCGGCTCGACTCGACTCAACAACTCAACTCAACTACATTCTTACTCGAACTCACTGAAAAAGAACCCAGATCTCTGACAGATAGCCAACACCGCCGCAGTCGATAGCTCGAGCATCAAGCGTGTAAAAAACTTCACTCGAAATTTTGTTGTCAAGATTGATAGGCGGGATCTGTGCTGTCCCACCAACGGCATAAGGCTCGAGCAATACCGGTTGATGGTTGAAAATAACGTTCTTTGTATTCCCGTTGTACAGCACAGTCGCATCGCTTGTTCCGTATGCTAAATAATAATAAGGGTTTCCAAACTGAGCCGTTGGCGCAAGGCCGATCAGCATAAAGTTGTCGACCGCGATCGTCGCAGTCGGCGATGCACCTCCTGCAATTCGAACGGAGCGCTCTCCTTGAAGGTACACCTGCACTCGTCCGTGCCCCATCGAATAGGGATTGTGCATATCGGATGGGGTGTAACCGTTTAAATCATGATTTCGCGTGATCAGGTCGGTATCGATCACCGGGTTCGCACCAGACCGCGGAAAGTCAGCTCCGTTCATCAGTTTCACCGCGTAACATACACCCGACGAGCCAGCGGTTCGCGCTGGTATATTGAGCGCCGTGGTACCGTTGTCAGGGTTAGCGATCACCGTGACCGACATGCAATCATAAGATGATATGTGACTCGGAGTATACGGATCACGGAAGACCACATCAGATGGAATGTCGGGACTACTTTCGCCCGCGCCCGTCGTACTTCGAATTGTAGCCGACGACGCTTGCACAGCGCCATCACCAGAAGATTGGCCAGAGGACTGGCCAGAGGACTGGCCAGAGGCTTGCACCAACGACGAAGCTTCACCCGAGTCTGCCAGGGTGCTGCTGCCGGGCGGCGCGCAGTTTTGGAAACTCACAAGCATTGCGGCGGTGGTTGAGAGGATCAGTGCAATTTGAAAGCGTTTTGCAATTTTAGATTTCATAAGTGCTCCGGAAATCGATGGAACTGAAGAAGCTCGCAAATTTGTGTTATCGGTTTTCATAATCAGCTCCTTTCTTATTTCAGGCTTGTTGGTGTGAAGTTCACATTGATGGCTGCACTCGCTTGTGGAACCGCAGTCCCGTGGAACGAAATAGAGTTGTTGGTTACATCATACGACCATCCGTTGAGAGAGTCTTGAGCGACGACTTGCCCCGCGACAGACACCGAGAGCGTTGCTGGGTCTGGCGTTCTCGAAAGTACAAATTGGGTAGAGAGTTCAACGATTCTCTGTTGAATATAGTTGAGAGAATTTGCATAGCTGTCATCGCAAATATCTCCAATGATTCCGTTCGTTTTGGTTGCCAAATCAATGTAGCGTTGACCGATAATCGTCGAAACTGACGACTGCACGTGCGCAGCCTTGCAGGTTGAGTCCTTCACGGTGATTGCAGACACGTTGTACATCTTGAGAGTTGCGGTACTTGCGGTGATGCCATCAAGATAAGAAATTAAGTCTTTCGTCTTCATTAGGTTGGCATTATTGTAGTCGTGATCGTTTCCGCCACCCTCACTACGGAAAGCGTTTGCCGCGGCCCCGATCGAATCAGAAAAATCATCTTCGTCGGAAAGAATGATGACAGCGAGAAATGAACCAGGGCGTTTGAAGCTCGCATTTTTAGGGTTGTTGAGAGTTTCAACCAAACTTTGAAATGGACGTTCATCTCCTGAGCCCGCAGATCCTTGGGTCGCATTTGTCACGAATGCCGAAAGAAGACCCGGTGTCGTTGGCGTGATAATCGGATAACCAGTGTGTCGCGACTGCGCGTTAACTAATCCACCGTCACGGATTTGCGAGCGACCTTGTGAGTTATAAAAGTTGGAACCTCCGAGATACGCATCACTTGTTGTGACGGCCATCTGGAAGTCGAAGCCTTTGTTCTGGAAGTTCGAGATGAAGCTGCTGAAGTTAGTCGCGAGCTTCTGTTGATATGGATCCATCGATCCTGAATTATCAACAACCCACAAAATATCGATCTTATTATTGATCGTCACCGCGTTTTGCTTAAAGGACTGTGAGTCCGCGAGCAAACTGAAGCTTGAACCTTTGGTACAAGCGGAGAGTGAGATGGCGGAAGCGAGAGCCGCAATGAGTGCCGCGCGATTGACTTGATGAGTTGGTCGAAGACTCGATTTCATTTCTGCCCCTTGTACGTGCTGCTGAGTTGTGCGCCTTTTTCCGGGTACTCTTCAAAACAGAGTCTCTTGTACAGAACCTCTGGTACCGGAAAATCTTTCGCATCACCTTCTTTAACCATCATCCTTCCACTTCATAGTTTCGGCAATTGCATCAGCTGCACAGGAGTTCGACAGTTCCTGACGTAAGCTAGAATTTCGAAAAAGAGGGAGGTGTGTAGAAGCGCCAAATAGAATGCAGGACTAGACAAGTGTCGATCTTTTGAATTTAGAAGAAACTTCGACAGAAAAAAATGGCTGTGAAGAATTTGATTAAATTAGAGTTTGCTCCAATCTGAACCGATCCATCGCCCCGCAATGAGGCGGCCGCAATGTAGCATTGTCAGAAACGCCTCGCATTTTCATACTGAGACCCGCAATTTTACATCGCTCCTCAGTACGTTGGATCGAAAAAGCTGAGCGTAAGACCAAGCGTAAGAGTGTTACCTAATAAATTTAATCTTTGAGTATAATAAATTCAATTAGTTTATGCATCGATGAATGCGACTCTTGAGTGAGTTACTAAGAATCTTGAGAGAGTCTTGGTCAACTCAACACTTGCCGCCGCGTAGTATCTGTATCCTCGAATTTAAACGGAGTGGACTGAGCAGATTTGAGGCGGTGTTGAATCATGCGACGGTTTTCTCGACATTCAACGGTTAAAAAAGCCCGAGTCTCCGAAAACTGTCAACGTGATGTTGCGTCGGTTCGCGAAGGCTTGAGACGGCCAAGACACTTTTAGTGAATTCTAAGTGTCGAACTTGCGATCATGTGAATTTCTCTGGATGCCTTGTCGTCACAGGTTGAAGCGGAACTTCAACGGGAGTGTCGAAAATATTTTCATCCTCACAGTGTGATGTTAGGGCTTAGCAAAGTTTTTTCTTCCAGCTCCTACCCACATGTCCCTTTTTTGATCTGAGCTTTAAACTAAAGGTGTAGTCGAAAGAGGGGCATCATGAGAAAAGCTTTTAATCTTCATAAAGATGAATCAGGATTTTCGCTGCTAGATCTTGCGATCTCGGTTGCGATTCTCTCGGTTCTCGCGACCCTCGCGATGTCGAACTTTCAGAATTATGTGGCACGCGCCAAACAGGCTGAAGCAAAGAGAAACCTCGCATCACTCTTTGCAGCTGAAAAGGCTTTCTATTCAGAGTGGGGAGCCTACACGGGTGACTTTCGTGACCTCGGACTTGAGGTATCAGGCGCAACATTGAGATACAATTTTGGATTTGCAGGAGCGGGCTCGACGGTTGGTGGAAATTTTGTTCCGAGCACAAGCGGCGGTTGCGGAGCAGGATCGGCTTCTAATACTGGGAGCAGCTGCGCACTGACATCTGCGTCTGCATCAGCAGGAACAGTCGCGTTTTCGGCCGCGTCGGCAGCTGGCGGATGCGGTGCGGGAGCAGATCCCTCGGCGACTTCATTTCGTGCTTCGGCACTTGGAAGTCTTGGCGGATCTACGCCCGACGTTTGGACGATGGATGAAGATGCTCACATGTGCAACAACCAGCACGGAACTACAAGTGGTTCGACCGCTGGCGGTGGAGCGGCTGTTGCCGCCGCGGCAGGAGCGGGCGGTGGCGGAGCTATGCCAACTCCTGGTCCGTAACTATTCCGTGATAATTTTCGCGGGTAAACATGCGCAAGACATGCGCAAGACATGCGCAAGATATGCGCAAATGCGTGCCAGTTTGGGCCCAGTCAATTTGCTTTTGAATGTCCGAGAAGCCCTGGAAAAAGAGAGATGATCCCAGGCAGGAAAATCAAGTCTCCAACCACGCCGGCGATGATCGATACGATCATGCAAATGCCGAAGGTGCGATTGAGTGAGAAGTAAGAAAACATAAAAACCGAAAACCCCACCATCATAATCAATGTCGAAACCAAACACGGGTTGGCTTCGAGGTAATACGCTTTGCGCACCGGCAATGGTCGCGTTGGTGTGCTGAGAGCGCGGAGACGATTGAAACCGTAAATCGTGTTGGTGAATGCCAGACCTAGAGCTATCGAAAAAATAATCGCGATTCCGGGCTTAATTGGAGTTTGAGTGAGAGAGAGGTAGCCCAGGAGCGCGATCGGCGGGATTATGTTTGGAACACTTGCTACCAGCGCCCAGCGAATTGACTTGAAAACAAACGCGATCAACACCACGGCTAGGAGGAGTGCTTGCCAAAAACCGTAAATCAATTCGTGCGAAAGTTCGTCATGAATGACGTGAACGATTGCGCCCATCCCGCCAGCTTCGACTTTGAAGCCTGGAAAAGCGGCTTCGGTTTCGTGGTGCAAATGTTGAACAAGATCTTGCATAACGTTTGATTTCAAATCGTGAAGTCGAAGACTGATTCGCACCGTTCGCTTTTGATCGGCGAGAAAATTTTCGACTGGATCTTTTTCTGAAAATGAGTAGAGAAATAAAATTTCGGAGAGTGCTCGCGATGAATTGGCCAGGATCGGATGCGGCAGTTTCTCAACCGGGTGAATAAAATCGGGGAGACTCATCGCGCTCCCCACACCGGGCTCTTTGCGAAACTGTTGCACGAGGTGGTCGAGTCGATGCAGCTCTTCCGGTTGTGTCCAAGCTCCTGGAGAAGTGCCATGAATCACGATCTCCATTGGAATCACACCGCCCATTTGGCTGTCGATAAGTTCAGTCGACTTGCGAGCCTCTTGCTGCTCTGGAAGATCGTCAAAGAGTTTACCAGTCCAGTGAAGATCGCGCGCGCCAAGCACAAGGCCGACCGTGACAACCGCAACGGTAATGCAAATTGGTTTAGCAAAGCGGATCGACCACAGCGCCCAACGTGCGGGTCGCATCACCCAAGGGCGCGGGCGAGGCATCGGAAAGAGCATCAGGAGGGGAATCACTCCGAAACTAGTGATAAACCACGAAAGCATCACGGCAATCGCAACAGTGAGTCCATAGTTTCGGATCATCGGCACTCGGCCCGAGAGCAGCGTGAGAAAGCCGACGCAA
Source organism: Bdellovibrionales bacterium (assembly GCA_043758635.1). Classification (GTDB taxonomy): domain Bacteria; phylum Bdellovibrionota; class Bdellovibrionia; order Bdellovibrionales; family JAMPXM01; genus JAYVND01. Next base: position 991 of record JAYVND010000155.1, on the reverse strand, counting down.
GTCGTGAGCTCACCTAAGAGATTCGGAAGCCAGATGGCGCGATGGGATTGCCAGAGTAAATGCCAGCGCTTGCTTCGTGGGCCGCCCTGACTCTCGGGATGAATTCGTTCCGAGTGCTCTTCTTCGGAATAGCGCAAAAGAAAATGGGCCGAAAGCGAAACGACCGTAATGAAAACTAAAATCGGCACGGTCGCTGTGAGTATTGTGAATGGAAGTCCCGTGACGGACATCATCGCAAAAACCAAAATGTTTGAAACGGCGGTGAGTATGAGAGGAATAAAAACTGTGGAGAGCGAACGAAAAATCACGACCAGCGTGATCGCACAGGCGGCAATGGTCAGAAGAATAAAATTTGCGAGCTCTTTATTAAGAAGCAAGCCAAGGTCGGTTTGGACAGCAGGGACTCCACCGAGCGCAACATTCGAAAGTGGAAAGGCCGCGCCTAATTTTGCGCGCAGAGTTTTCTCAAGCTCCACCATCCGAACCACGTTTGCCTGATTGAGTTGCACAAAAAGCAGTGTGGTACGGGCATCCTTTGTGATGAGTCCTGGAGCGAGCAAAATATCATCCAGAATCCGCTTGGACCAATCGGCCTGAGGTGTCACTTTTACGAGTGGGCCTATATTGAGGACTTGATCCGTCTCGGCAGCGCCGCTAATGTTGGCAAGACTCACGACCGAGTCCACTCCTGCAATTGTCTGAATTTCTTCCGTAAGTTTTGCGAGTCGATTTATGCGATCTTGCTCAAGCCAACTGCCTTTCTCAAGCGGGTTCAACTCAATTCGATTTACAAAGAGCGGGAGATCGGTGAGGTGAAACTGATCGCGCACATTTTGATCCATCAGGATCGCCGGGTGATGCTGAGGGAGAAATTGCATAATAGAGTATTCGGTTTTAAGATGAACAAGACTCATCGCACCCGCAACCGTAAGTGCCAAGAGCCCGACAAGCGCCCACATTGCCATCGTGCGCGCATTTTCATCAGTTAAAA
>JAYVND010000154.1:0-6632 GCA_043758635.1 Bdellovibrionales bacterium | reverse complement strand
TTGAGCGAAGATAAGTCGGCCAAAGCCGCCTCGAGTAAAGTTGCGGCCACAAAGCCTGGAGATACGAAGTCGATCTTTGACGACCCGATCGTGTTTGGACAGCTCCTGAGCCAAATGCTCACGCGGACCGAGAAATCGATCAAGCTTTTGCGCGAACAAATTGTGCAAAACCAGAGTGCCCCGTTTTTAGCGGATCTTTTTATGCAGCTCGGTGATCTGTTGAGCACGAAGGCAAATGTCCTTTATTACCAGAAAATTGAAAAAGAAAAAGACACTAACATCAAGCTCAGTGCTGATGAGAAAGCCAACCCGATTGTCATCGCAGAGCAAGAAGCGATCGAAGTTTACAAACAGATTATCAGAGAATTTCCGAGTTATTCCCGAAAGGATCTCGTGCTCTACCGCCTCTCTGTCGCGCATCACGCGATCGATGACGGTGCTGCCTTTGTTGTAACGGCGGAGCAATTGATCAACGAATTTCCAAAGACCAAAGAATCTTTTCAGGTTCGTTTGCTTTTGGGTCAATACCACATGGACCACCAGGACTTTCTTTCAGCCGAGAAGGCGCTCACTCCGAATAAAGATTGCCCTTATCCGTTTGAACGAGATTCAGCTCTGCACAGGCTCGGTCTTATATCGATGTCGAAAGAAAAGTACAAAGAGGCCCTAGCCGATTTCGAAAAAGTTTCGACCGATGATGAATTGAAAGACGCGGACAATCCCTTAGAAGTTTCAATCAAAGAACGCACGGTAAAAAACAATGTGCGCCGTGACACCTTGATTGATTCAGTTCGTGCCTTTACCGAGATCTTCAAAAAAGATCCAGATCCAGTCGGGTACTACAGTCGGATCGTTCCGACTGAGGCGCTCTTTCAAGAGACAATCGAAAAGCTCGCCTATCGATATATTTTTCTGAAAAATGAGCTTCAGGCGATGAAGCTCTTGCGTGTTTTAAGCGAGCGGGTTACCGATCCGCAAAAAATCGTGAACACCTATCGCGAAGTTCTTTCGATCATTCCACCCATCGAGCGCATCGAGGTTCCACCATCTGAAATGCATTACGTCATGGGTAAGTATAGTGCATGGACTAACAACTTCGAAATTGCGACCACGACGCAAAAAGATGCAAAAGCCTTTTTCGAAACACAGGTTCGAGAAATGGGAACCAAAGCTCACGACTTAGCGAAGTCAGAGTTGAGTCAGGCGCGCAAAGAAGTGTTGTACGAACGTTCCCGCCAGTTTTACTTGCTTTACTTGGGATATTTTCCAGCAAGTAAATACGCATCCAAAATTGCAACCGATTTGGCCGACGTTTATTATTTTCAAAAAAATTATCTTTTAAGCGGAGATCTTTACTTAAGAATTTTTGCTGGTGAATTTGGCGCCAGCGAGCAAAAAGAAGCACTTCTTCAGAACGCAATCCTGTGCCTTCAGAAAAAGGGGCCGAGTGACTTTTACGATATCATTCGCACGCGTGGGCTCCTGTTGCGAGCCATAAATTCTTACATACAATTCAATCCTAAGAAGAAAAATGATCCGCAGCTTAATTTTGCTCTCGCAAAAGGCACTTACGAACAGGGGCTTTATGCGGCCGCCCTTCCAAATTTAGTCAAGTTCATACAGCGCTTCCCATCAGCGAAGACCGAAGGCGAAGCCGCCGTTGACCTCATCCTCGACTACTTCAACACCCGCTCAGATTTCAAAGGCCTTACGACGTGGTCGCAGAAGTTACTGGCAATTAACACGCTTTCTCCGACTCTACGGGCGCGTTTGAATGGGGTGAAGTCGAAAGCCATGATGAAACAGATCGACGACAAAGTGAAGAGCACGGCGGGATACGATCCGTTTGCGCAAGGCAAAATTTACTTTGAAACCGCGCTGAATCTTCAAGATGAGGCGCTTCGTTCGGCTGCACTCGAGCAAGCCCTCGCCCGATCGAAAGCCGAAAAAGACATCAATACCTTTCTTCGAGTCGCTCGTACAATTGCCGGGTCAGAAAAAAACGCAGACAAAAAAGCGCAAATTCTTTCGGCAACTGGCGATCAAACGCTTTCGATTGGCCGCTTTTATCAAACGCTAGATCTCTGGCGCGAAGTCATGAATATGAACGGCGTATCAAAGGCGATGCAGCAGCGACTTCGGGAGAAGATTGCCCAGCTCACGCTCATGCTGAAGAATGTGAAGCAAATGTCGGCGGTTGTAAAAGATGTCAATCCAACGCTCGCGCAATCAATCTACACTCAGATTGCCGAAGCAATGGATTCGCCCGCGGTGATTTCCGAAAATGATTTGGCACGCTTGAATCTTCATGCGCTCAATGACAGCGATCTGACTTCATTCATCAAAGGTTTGTTAAAAACCTCAAAAGCCGAGCAGAGCATGATTTTACGAGAGGCCGCTGGACGCTGCCGGAGTGGGAGCCACGGTTCCTTGTGCAAATGGGTCAACAGTTTGGGTGCACAACGAGTGCTCGCTGACTTCATTACCAAGATTCATGCAACACCCGAAAAACTTGAGGCCATTGAGAGCGCAGCGAAAGCCTTCAATGACTATTTATTGAAAACAAAAGACTTCACCGATTCGGGCGACCCTGCGCTCGATATTTTTGGTTCGCTTCACGTTTCTCAAGGTTATTTCGAATTCGCGCAGTATTTGAATCGCGCAGCCGGCGCGAACCCTGCGGCCGCAGCTCCACTCAGAGCAAAGGCCAACGAGAGTTTACAAACTGGGCAGCAGGAAAAAATGAAATGCGAAAAGATCATTGCCTCGAGTGGAGTGATCAATCCCATCACGCGGCTCTGCGCGATGGGTACTGCAACAACTTTCCCTCAGTCGTTTGGTTGGCCGCGTTTGGTTGCCGACAACTCCAAAGGTGAAACAGATCCACACACTGCTGCGATTGATGATTTGCAAAAGAAGCTTTTTGCCGATGCCAGTAAGCCAGACAATTTTTTGGATCTCGCCGCGGTTTACTACTCACAGGGCAACTACCATCACGCGGTGGCACTCGCCGATTTCGGGTCGAGCACATTCGCTAGCAATAAAGACGAGTTCAATACAATCAAAGGCTGCTCGCTGACTCGTCTTGGTCTTTACAACGAGGCTCAATTTGCATTGAAGTCGGGCACCGACACGCACAATCTTAAGAGCGGCTGCACCAATGAGCTCAGAGAGAAGTTGAAGTGAGAAAAAATCTTCTCCCAGTGCTTCTCCGAGTTCGGCTCATTAAATTCTTCGCTGCGCTTACCCCTCCGCTCTTTTTCGGTTTAACTCTGATTGCGATTGCATCGTTGACGAGCGAAGCGTTTGCACAGGTGCCAGGCGCCAGTCTCAAACTCACGCCTACGATGAATTCTGGCTTGAGCGCTTCGCACGACACCGGGGCACCGGCTGATGCGAAACTCTCCCCACCGATCTGGTCCAACACCGACACGCAATTCTTTAAGCAGTATCCCTATCTCGACCATAACGTTTATCACGAGCCTGATTCGCATTTTATGTTTGGCTTCTCAGCGGGGATTCTAGGTCTCGTCGAAAACCGACTGCTCTTCTCGGGAAACTTTTTTCAGGTGCATTACCAGACTCAACAGCTGGATTGGGAAATGCTGAATATCGCCTATGGAATGTCGACCGCGAATCCATCCAATATCAAATCCAATCACTTTATTTTTCGAACTGCACCTAAATATCGAATGACTCGCAAGATGGCTGTCGGACCGCTGTTGGGATACGAGTTCGTGAATTTTCCGACGGTGACCGCGGTACTTTATAAAGACAGAGCCGGCGAAACTCAGCCAGAACCATTCTCCTCGGCAGGAATGATTTACGGTGTGGAAGTAACGGAAACATTCCCACTCGACAATGGATGGCAATTGCGACTGAGTCAGGTAGGTTACCAGGAGACTTACTCGACAAGCGATGCGGGAAAAGGGTGGAGCTATCTCTACGCCGACTCGGCGCTGCGAAAAGACCCGGGCCCGCTTAAGGCAGGCACGGTCATTGAGCTCGAGATTGGATTGCTTTTTTAAAGTGACACGCATCGAAACGTCGAAACGTGTCAGCTAAACTTGAGAGATCGCAGCAAGCGAATCAGACCGAGCACTCAGAGAACTTTCACACTCGATTTGCTGGTCAGAGGCAAAACCAAGGCACATCAGAGGCAAACAAACGCTGATTAGAGGCTGATCGGCACGATTCCGCCACCGCCGCCACCGCCGCCACCGACGCAGCTATCTGACTTATCTGACATTCCATCAAAGTCGCCTTCAATTGTAAAGGAGCCGTTGGTGTTCGCAACGTTTGTGCACTTGTAGTGGCCCCAAACTTCGATCGTGGCTTTATTCTGATCGCCGGTTTTACCCGAAGATGTACAAGGTGTGCCCGCAACAAACATCACTTTGGCGCCTTGATTGCTCAGCACGCAGGACTGTTTAGAGAACGAGAGCGCAACTTGGGAATCGCCTGACTCATCAGTTGAATAATCAAGCTCTTGAATCGTCGCACCCGCCGCGCTAATTGAACCCGAGCCGGTCGCGATATTCACCGAGTTGGTTAAGTTGGCGAGCGAAATTTTAATTCCGAATGCCACCGATGAAGAGAGCTGGTAATTGTGAGAGGCTTGGATGGTGAACGCGCTCCCATTGATTGAAGATTGCACATCGATATTCGGCGACTGGTTCGTTGCGAGATAGGTCAAGTTTTGCACTCGAGCGTCGATCGCCGTGCCGGCCGATGCCGCTGTCACACCGAAAACGAACGGAACTTCGGTCCCCATTGCCGGCTCAGAGTAAGCTAAGTTCACCGGTGCCGAAACTTGTTGAACGATGTTACATGCATCGCGGACCGCAACGTGCACCGTACGAGTGGAGACATAGTTACTCCAAAGATTTGAGAAGAGCGTCGAGCAGCTTTGGAAAGATGTATCCAAAATCGAAGATCCCGTTTGATCCACTGCACACTGATACGGCCCAAGACCATTTGCTCCTGACACAACGTTTGCGACATTGAACGAGTACATGTTCGTTGTGCCAGTTACCGAAACGCCTGAAGCGTTTAAGCTTGCAGCTGTGAAAGTCGGATTCGCACATGTGTAAGAAACATTGTAGGTCTTTGCGGTATTCACCATGCCAGGCGCCGTGGCCTGCATCTGAAATTTATAAGTGCCCTGCTGAAAAACTCCAGCCTTCACTAGATTCGATCCAAAACGAAAAGCCATCGTCTGAGTTGACTGCGAAACAACACTCAAATTGGTGTAAGCAAGCGACAACGAAGCGCCCGAAGGAAGCGTCGCCGATGTTCCCACAATAAACGTGTAATCTGAACCTGCTTTTAACGTGAGCGAAGAATTTGGAACGGCGTCATTGTAAACTGTGTGGCCCGAAGAATCGATGACTCGTAAATTCATCTGCACCTGATTAACACCGACAGAAGATTGCGATGCCGATGAGATGGTTGACGAGTTCGATGCTACGCCACAGTTTTGGAAACCCAAGAGTAGAACAAGGACACCGCCGCCTGCGAGCGCGGATTTGTAAACCTGGCTCGATGATAATGGACGCTGTTTCATTTGTTTTCCCCCCGGAAAAATCTTGAAGCATTAGAAGCTTTGTAAACACAAATTCAGTTTAAGCCAAATTTTTAAAATCAACTGTCGATTGATCGAAACAATCAGCGAAAATCGGTTGTCTCCAAATTGAGTGAAAGACTGCCACCAATCGGAGCCTCTGCCACCATCGATGTCGCATCATCTTGCACCACTGCCTTATTCTGAACCACGTGCACACGAATTTTATTCGAAGGAGCCGTGAGCGCCACGTTGTCCACTTGCAAGTTATAGCAAGTCTGAGTTGGCGTTGAACTTGCAACTTGCAGCGATGTCGCGCGTTGCGTGAACGAGCTCACGACTCTCTGAGAAATTGACGTCGGTAAATCGATCTTCAATTTATAATAATTTGTCACTCCATCACCAAACGGATCCTGCATCGCCACGGTTGGCGTATTGGACGTGATTCCAATTCCATTCTTCAGCGCGTAGAAATCTGGAATGAGAGAGCCGCTGCTATTAAAAGTCCGGTAGTTGCCGCCCAAAACATATTTCTCGCAATCATTCAGACCGTCGTTGCTCGTTGCCGAAAAAGTGATGTCTCCACTTGGGTCAGTCGCCGGCTTAAATCCAGAACAAATTGCGTAAGCGTCGCGGCCGGAAGGACTGCAGCCCTTCACGCCGCATGGCTGACCTTTGGTTTTGAATTCGACAAAATCACTCACGCCGTTTCCGTCGGAATCCGCCTTATAAGGATTCGATCCCAGCTGCCTTTCGACTTCGTCAGGTAGTCCGTCACCGTCGGAGTCGAGCATGAACTGCCCTTTCCACCAGATGGCGTTTTCGTTTTCAATGAAAATATCAGCGAGATCATTCTTCAAAGTTGTCTCGCTTGGCGCAAACTGCTCGTACGAAATCTGTTGGCCTCCACCGAAGTTGACAAAAAGTCCGTTACCTTCAGCGGCCATCTGCTGCAAGATCAGTAAAGCCGCTGGGTCGGCGACATCCGTCGGCGCAAAATAGTCGGCCGTGTTAAGTGAAATCGTTGCAACGTAAGGACCAAAGGTTGCATCTGTTTTAAGCGCCACGA
>JAYVND010000153.1:0-19232 GCA_043758635.1 Bdellovibrionales bacterium | reverse complement strand
GAGGCGAACGTCTCGGCGATGACCGCGACCAAGGACATGGCTATGACCTCTCTTGAATTGGGACGTTGAGCCTTTAAGTTTTTCAGGTAAGCTATGAGTATGCGGTAGGAATTTATTGAGGGAGCACTTGTTGCGACCGACGCGGCTGCGGAGCAGCTGCAAAGAACTAGGAAGCACTTGTTGCGACCGACGCGGCTGCGGAGCAGCTGCAAGCGCAAGCAAACGCCAGCAGACACGTGCCAAGAATTGGCGCGCGGGAGAGAACCATGGATGGTTTGTCAATACGATCAGGGCAGTCGATACTCGACTCTGGCAAAACGGTCAGCGACATTCGCAATGACAACTTCAACGTGCCGATGGCCACGCCCAATGGCGCAAAAGAAAAATCTTTTGCCGACACTTTAAAAGAAGCAATCACTGACGTGAACGTGCTTCAAAAAGATTCTGACAAAAAAATGCAAGATCTCGCGACCGGTAAATCCACCGACATTCCCCAGGTGATGATGGCGACAGAGAAAGCCGACATCGCAATGCGGATGATGGTGCAAGTGCGAAACAAGATCATTGATGCGTACCAAGAAGTTATGAAGATGCAGGTTTGAGTTAGCACCGAGTTCCATGCATGCCTCGGTCAGTGCACATTGGGTTAAGGTATCTTGACTTGCATTCGACCTGAGGTTTTTCGGTTGGGGACTCAGAACTCGTAAGCCCCATCTGCTCGTTTTTTTATCTCAGTTTTGTTGGATTTTATCGGAGGCGCTTTGAACGGTTTATTTAGAAATCTGGTCGTTCAATTTAGAGAGTTCTATAAGAACTTAACGCCAGTGAAGCGTTTCTCAATGATGTTCGCGTCGATCGTGGTGATGGCGAGTGCGCTTTTTATGATCGTCATGGTGTCGGGAACCGATTACACGCCGCTCTTAACTAACATTCCCTCGGATCAAACTTCACAGATCGTTGAAAAGTTGCAGTCGAAAAACATTCCATTTCGCGTGAGCGAGGGTGGAAAAACCATACTCGTTCCCAATCAATTACTGCACTCAACGCAGATGGCATTGATGTCAGAAATGGGCTCCGGAAAAATCGGCTCGATCGGACTTGAGATATTCGACAAACAAGATTTTGGGACGACATCTTACGCGCAGCGGATCAACTATCAGCGCGCGATTCAAGGTGAGTTGATGCGTGCGATCGGCACTCTCGACGCTGTTAAGCGCTCGAAAGTCATGCTCGCGCTGCCTGCTAAAAAGACTTTTCTTGAAGAAGGCGCAGCACCTACGGCGAGTGTCGTGGTCGAGCTTCACCCTGGTAAGACTTTGAGCGAAGACCAAGTCCGCGGCATCACCTATCTCGTTGCAAACGCCGTTGAGGGACTTGAAGCCGACAAAGTGAGTGTCATCGATTCTCGCGGCAAAATGCTCTCGCGACCATCGGATCCGACGACCTCTGGCGGATCGCAGATCGCCGATATGAAATCGAAGATGGAGCACGACATTGAAGATCGCTTAGAGAGCATTCTTTCTCGCGTGGTCGGTCAAGGTCGTGTGATGGCGCGCGTGAATGCGCAACTCGATACTCGCCAACAGACGACGACTGAAGAGACGGTTGTCGCCGATAAATCGGCTTTGTTGTCGGTTCAATCCGAAGACGAAGCACTCGATGGCAGTAAATCAAATCCATCTGGTATCCCTGGTTCGCGCTCAAATCTACCTGGTGCGGCTGATCAATCGGGCGGGCCTGTTGGCTTTAGCCAGAACGTGAAAAAAGAGCTTAAGACGCAAAACTTTGCAGTGCCAAAAACGGTTCGCAACATTCGTGAATCGGCGGGCTCGCTGCAGCGTCTGACGATTGCGGTTGTGGTCGACGGAAATCTATCAGCAAAAACCGACGACAAGGGTGTGACCACCGAGACTTACGTTCCCCGCACGCCTGAGGAGCTCGCAAAGTTTGAGGCGATTGTGAAAAACGCAGTTGGCTACAATGAAGCCCGTGGCGACTCCGTCAAAATCGAGAACATCCAGTTTCAAAAAGAAGATTTCTCGGATAGTGAAAAGCTCATCACAACGCTTGAGCGCAAAAAGATCATGAATGCTCTCCTGAAGTGGGTGCTCTTGGCCGGTGCCTTGGCGGCATTCTTCTTGATTGTGATTCGTCCGTTCATGCGCTGGATCACCGATAGCTTCCAAGACTCGGTCGAAGATTTGCTTCCGCGTACGATTGAAGAGCTTGAAGAGTTGCAATCAGTAGATGGAACACTCCCGGGAATGTCGTCGGCACTCCCGATCATGGAAGAATCTCTGGATCCTGACAAAGCCGAGAGCGAACTTTTACGTGAGCGCATCATGACGCTGATGGAAAAAGATGAAGAGAAGGCGGCCGGTGCGTTTAGTTTGTGGCTCGTCAGGAAGGACGCTTAATGAACGTCGTAAGATTGCAGAAACCAGAGAATATCGACTTTGCAAATTTACGCGGCTTCGAGAAAGCCGCAATCTTGATGAATTATCTTGGGCCAGAAGCCGCCAAGCGTTTGCTGAAGCGTATGGATGACGGAGATATCCGCAAACTATTAACCGTTATGGGCAAGTTTCGTATCGTGCCAATTGCCGTAACAAAAAGAATTTTAGAAGAGTATTATGAGCTGCTGAGTGAGTCGGCTGAGTACATTTTTTCTGACAACTCAACTTCGAAAGACACAATTGTTGATGCCCTCGGCGAAGAGCGCGCGCGGGGCGTTCTTGGTCACTTGAACGTGACAAGTTCATCTCGACCAACTCTCGAGAGCTTAGAAGTCGTCGATGCGAAGTCGCTCGCAAACTTTTTAATTCACGAGCATCCACAAACGGTGTCAGTGATCTTAGCGCATCTTGAGCCCGAGAAAAAAGGCGAAGTGTTGAAGCGCCTGCCCGAAGCCCTTCAAGCCGAAGTGGTTTTACGAATGGCGAACCTCGATCACGTTGCGCCTGAACTGATTGCCGAAGTTGATCGCGTTTTGAAGGATGAGTTGGCGACGATCGGTACCGTTGAACAAGCTGCGCTCGGTGGAGTTCAACCCGTTGCCGAGATGCTCAACGTCATGGACAAAAACACTGAGAAGTCGATTATGTCTCGTATCGAAGAAAGAGACCCGATCTTGGCCGAAGAGATTCGTAAGCTCATGTTCGTCTTCGAAGATATTGTTAAAATCGACGACAAAGGAATTCAATCGCTCCTTAAAGAAGTGCCGAACGACAAGTTGTTGCTCGCGCTCAAGACGGCGAACGAAGAGATTCGTCAAAAAATCTTCAAGAATATCTCGCAGCGTGCAGCTCAGCTTCTCAAAGACGATTTGGCGAGTCTCGGACCGTCGCGACTTTCGGATGTCGAAGCCGCACAGGTTGAAATCGTCAACGTGGCTCGAAGACTCGAGTCCGAAGGCAAAATTCTCATCGCCCGCGGCGGCAGCGACGACGCATTGGTTTAATTGTCAGACTAGGATGGCCGCATGAGTAAAGTTGTTTATACCAAGGACGAAGCAGATCTCGTTGCGATTTCTTTTCAGCCTAAAAAATTCGCGAATGTGGTTTCGAAAGTCGCATCTGATTTTGTCGCTTATCAAAATCATAAGACAGACACATCGGGCACGCCTTCGTTTCGTCTCGATCGCATTGTCGCGGAACAAACTGGCGTCGCTGAGCTTGAACGACTCTCGATTGAAGAAAAAGTGGAGCGCGAGGCTCTAGAGAGATTGAAGTCAGTTCAAGAAGAAGCCTACCAACAGGCTTATAATGTTGGGCTTGAAGAGGGTCGCGAGAGCTCGTTCAATGACTTTCGATCGCAGTTCGAAGAGCGTATCCAACACTTTGATTCCTTGCTTGGTGAGATGACGCGTTTGAAATCGGAGTTGGTTTCATACAATGAAGCCCATATCGTCGGGTTGGTTTATCACCTTGCGAAACGCATTGCGATGAATGAGATCGAACAACACCCTGAATTCGTTTTAAACGTTGTCAACCAAGCTGTGCAGAGTGCGCAGGTTGACGAGAATGTCACCGTTCGCTTAGCGCCGCAGGACGTTCAGTTCATCGAGTCAATTCGGCCAAAACTCGGCAAAGAATTTGATGCGCTTAAAAATGTGAAGCTTGAAGCCGCCGATGACATTCGCCCGGGCGGTTGCATTGTTCGCACCAATTATGGTGCGATCGATTCGACGATTGAACAGCGGGTTGAAAAACTTTGGACGGCCCTCATTGATAAAATTCCTCGATCGCACGACGAAGCTGGCCAAGGTTGATAAGTGACTAACAACCATAATGATTCTCCTAACAATGAATCAGGTGATTCGATTTATTCATCTCAGACCGACGAGCAAATGGGTGAGCGAACTCGTTTTCCATTGAACACGCCAGATTCCTCGAGAGAAAATATTTTCGATCTTCATTTGGATCGCTATAAAGAGCTTTTGAGTCGCACTCATCTACATGAAGATTCGGGCAAAGTCACTCAAGTGATCGGGCAACTGATTCACGGATTTTTGCCGGGTGCCTCGATCGGAAGCGTGTGCACAATTTTTCCCAACGGGGGCGGGGCAACGCCCTTTTTGGCAGAGGTTGTTGGTTTCCGCGACCGCGCTGTCCTGTTGATGCCGCTCGGTGATATGCGCGGCGTCGGTTTAGGATCAGAAATTATTTTGGATCGCCAAGTTGCAACCGTCAAAATTGGTCCGCAACTTTTAGGCCGCGTCATCAACGGGCTCGGAGAGCCTCTCGATGGACTTGGACCAATCGATTCGGCTAACGAAGCTTTGATTTACAATTCCGTTGGCAACCCTCTGGATCGTGAGACGATTCATGAGCCGATGGATCTCGGAGTTCGTGCGATCAACGGCATGATCACGGTGGGCCGTGGACAGCGCGTGGGAATTATGGCGGGCTCTGGTGTCGGTAAATCAGTTTTGATGGGTATGCTGGCGCGCAGTTCGAACTCAGACGTCAACGTGATTGCCATGATCGGTGAGCGCGGACGTGAAGTGAAAGAGTTTATAGAGGAAATTTTAGGAGTCGAGGGCCTCAAGCGCTCGGTCGTGGTTGTTGCGACGAGTGATCAGAGTCCGCTGCTTCGGATGCGTGCTTCTTATGTGGCAACGACTATATCGGAGTATTTCTGTAGCCAAGGGAGTCATGTCCTACTAATGATGGATTCCATTACGCGATTCGCAATGGCTCAACGGGAAATTGGTTTGAGCACGGGTGAACCGCCGGCTTCTAAAGGTTACACGCCCTCTGTCTTCGCGGCGTTACCCAAACTTTTAGAACGTGCTGGTGCTTTTCAGAATTCGGGCAGCATCACTGGCCTCTATACTGTCCTGGTCGAGGGTGATGACATGGATGATCCAATCGCGGATTCCGTGCGATCCATCGTTGATGGACACGTGGTACTGGACCGAAAGCTTGCGACTCGTGGGCATTTTCCGGCAATCGATGTCCTGCGAAGCACATCTCGCGTTATGCACAATGTTGTACCCGAAGAATATTCGAAATTGGCGCGCGCGATGCGTGAAAACATGGCGGTCTTCAGAGACGCCGAAGATCTTATCAACATCGGGGCTTACCGCACCGGTTCAAATCCGGCGATTGACGAGGCCATCAGGCTCAACCCTTCGATCACGCAATTTTTAAGACAAGAGCGAACGGAAGCAACCGACATGATCACATGTGCGCAGATGATGGCGCGTATTGTAGGACGAGGTCGATAAGTGAAATTTGTTTTCGCATTTGAAAAACTTTTGCAACACAAACGCAATGTCGAAGATGCCACCCGTCGTGATGTGAACGTCGCCGCAGAAAAGCTCGATGGTGTCGAAAAAGAATTGCAGGCAATGTATTCCGCAATCGATGCCTCACGAAAACGTGCTGATGATTGCGCCAAAATCCCGTCGCCGGGAAGTGGCTCTCGATCTAAGTTATCAAGTCCGGGTTCGCGCAACACGCACGATAGCAAGTCCAATTTGCTGAAGCCGATGCTGATTTCTCCACTCACCGCACTCGTGCAAATCGATGAATTTATAAGCGGGCAGGGCGTTCGTATTGCTCTGCAAAAGAAAAGAGTCCGGGAATATAAGGCGATTGTCGAGGAAGCTCAAGAGTTGCTTTTAGAAGCGGCAAAAGAGCGTAAAATATATGAAAAGCTACGTGAACAGCGTTTAGCTGAATTTAAAGATTCAGAAAAGAAACGCGAACTCAAGCGCGTCGATGACATGGTGAGCACGAGGTTTGGTCGAAACTCAGGATAAAACGCGATTTCATTTAGAAGCGTAAAACCGAGTGAATTTTTCTCTGACTTTTTTTCTCGAGCAAACGAAGGCGGATCATGAGCGATGGACAAGATGGATACGGAAAATTCTTTAAGCAAGCACGCCGGGCAAGTGGACGCTCGATGGATTCCGCTTCTGCGAATAAGAAGACCCGTCATCAATTTAGCGTAAAGCCTGAGCGTGAATCTGCTCGTGGGGTCAAGAGCATGCGCCCATCGTCCACGCGTTCTCGCATTGACGATTCTTCTTCGACTCGTGATTCGGATATTGAAGAGATCATCCGTCGTAGCACGCCGGAAGAAAATCTTCGCTCCGAGCTTAGCAAGAAAATCCAAGCTCGGAGCCAAGTCGCACGCAAGAAAAAAAATAGCTTCCCCCTCGGTGCAACTCTGATTCTAGGCTTAACGATCATCGGTGCGGGAGCAGGATACTACCGCCCCGAGATCTACGACTCACTCGCTTCTCGAGTCGACATCGGTTTTTTTGGACAGGCTCACGCGGCTGAAGAATCGGCAGATGCGAAAGTGGGAAATTCGAAATCTGGTAAAAAGTCCGCGAAAGATAAAGGTGGAGATAAAGATTCGAAAGAGGCAAAAACTTCGACCACTCCATCTGGTGACGAGGAAAAAGTTGCCTTGGGCGACGCGACGGGTGGAGAACATTCTGCCGATGGTGGAGACAGCAAGGATGATAAAAAAGATGAAAAGGTTACCAATATTCGTGGTTGGACTCCTGAAGAACTCAGCTTTTTCAGTAAGTTGAATGATCGCAAGAAGCAACTCGATCTTCGTGAAGCTGAGCTCAATAAGTTGGAAACAGAATTGCAGAAACAGAAGCTAGCGCTGGATGAAAAGATCAAGCAACTGGATCACACTCGAGATGAAATTTCGGCAACGCTCAAAACTCGAGTCGCGATCGATCAATCGAAGGTGGATAAACTGGTTGAGTTTTACTCGACCATGAAACCGCAACAAGCAGCAAAAGTGATCGAATCTTTAAATGAGGACCTGGCAGTCGGTGTTCTGGATAAAATGAAAAAGAAGAATGCCGCAGAGGTGTTGAACGTAATGGACGCAAAAAAAGCTCGACGGTTTTCGGAGCTCTTAACGGGTTACGAGCGCAGCCCAGCTTCGCCTGAAACAGGTGAAGCGAGTGCGGATCAAGCTTCAAAATAATTTATGGATTTAGGATAGTAAGAAGATTGAGTGAGAAGAATTCGAAATAAAGATGAGTTAGACAAGCTCAAGATCAATTTAGAAGATCAATTCAGAAGATTGGTCAGAAAGGTGGTGGGAGAACATGAATACCAAAATCATGAGCTCCCTCTCCTCGAGCCTACAGGATCGAAGGACGATACTGGAGTCGAAGACACGAGAGTCGGTGCTTAAAGGCGCGAGCAGAATCGTGGAATCGAAAACGGGATCTCCGCCTGGAAGCAAGGGAGACGGACTGTTCGAAAGTGAACTCTCTAGGCAAGCGCAGCGGGATGAACGCTCAACGAGGCCTCGAGAGTTAGATAAGACGCCAACGGCTAAAACTGATAAAACCGAGAACCTGCGGTCCCATTCGGGGGCGGGAACGGACAGCCGGAAGAGCAAAATTGAACGTCGCCAAACTCAAGATCGGCAAGCCGCTGACCGTGCGGTGGTGCGCCCGGCGAGTGACAGTTATTCCAAAGATTCTCGCGAGGGAATTTCGAGTGCAGATTTGCGCGCTCATGACGAGCGGGCGCGTGAGGTCGTGTCTTCTCGCAGTGAGAATGCAAGCCGCGTGCATGATCGCGAGTCGACTGACGAATCTACGCAAGAGAAGGGCGCATCTCCCAACGATTTCGTTCGTGGGGAGAATCTCGAAGCCACTCGGAGCGCCGATCGCGAAGTGATTACGGCTCGTGACCCAGAGGACGATGCGGCTGATGAATCGAACGTGCGCGAGATCTCGCCACTGCGTTCACGTCAGCTTGCAGGTAGCGGTACCGAGCTGTCTAAATCGAGTCAGTTGATGGAAGCAGAACATGGCGACCAAGAATCGGAAGATGATTCGGTTGATATGGATGCAACCAACACGTTGATAGCGACAAATCAATCTTTGCTACCGAAGTCGATCAAAGATCCAAAGCTTTTAAAGCAGATGGAGCTTTCAGGCTCTGCGGTTGTTGCAAACAGTGTTGGTCAACGTGCGAATGCTGAGGCGGCGGACGGCGAAGCGGCGAAAACTGATTTTACGCCAAAACAGAAAGCGATGCTTGAGCTCCTTCAAGGAATGCAAAAAGAGTTAGGGGTCAGTCCAGAGACCATGCTCAAAGCGTTCGGTGGCATGAGTACGACGAGTCTCGAAGCGCCACCTGAGCAAACGTCGAAGGAATTTGTCACGAAGCTCACGCAGGAGGCGCAGTTGACGCCGCAAGAATCTGGCAAGGCAACGGCTTTGTACGGAAAATTCTTGGGAGAACACTCGCAAGCCGAATTTGATGAGACGCTGGACGGTTTGAAAGTTGCGAGGGCAATTCAAGACGGCTCAATGGGAAGTGCTGTCCTCGAAAAACTCGACCGGAGTGTGGGAGAGCTCGAAGCTTCATTGAAGGGGCTGCAAAAGGGCACGCAAACTCCAGAAGAGCTGCAAGCAGAGGTTGCAAGATTGATGCAGCTGAGTCAGTCGTTAAAAGCCGGAAAGAATGAAGGCGAAACTTCGATCGAATCAGCAAAAGAATTATCGCTCGCTGATTCCGATGCAGAAGAAACCGTTCTGAACGATCTTTCGGTCGACTCACTCAAGGACTTTACGGTCCAGAATGATAAAAACTTGCAGACTACGCTTTCTGGTCGAGGTGGAGATCTGAATCTTGGTGGGCAGTTTGACCAAGGCGGATCGTTCGCGGGTTCTCAAAGTGGGCAGCAAAGATTTCGAGAGGCGAGCACCAAAGCCAGCTCGACCAGCCCTTCCATGGGCTCGACTGGTGCGAAGGCCTCGCTCCGTGGTGAAATGGTACAGGCAATGAAGGCGATGAACGGTGATGAGACAAATTTGTCGACGAATATGTCGACGCCCTCAGCATCAGCGATACCACTCAGTGGAAAACAATCGTTAGCGTCGCTTGCCGGTGAGGGTTCAACCCTTGCGCCGAAGAACGGATCGATGGCTCTCAAAGATGAAGAAGCCAACGTGAAGGAACTCATGCGTCAGGCGCAACTCATCGTGAAAAAGGGCGGCGGTGAGATGAAGCTCGAGATGAGTCCTGAAGGAATGGGCAAGGTTCATTTGAAAGTGGGAGTCGAGAACGGACAGGTCAACGTGCAGATGCTAGCGGAGTCTGATGCGGCAAAGAAAATGCTCGAGAATAATATCGGCGATCTTCGTGCCAGTCTCGTTGCTCATAAGTTGCATGTGGATCAGTTGAAAGTCGACACGAAAGTCGAAGCCAATGCGGACGTGAGCAAGCAAATGGACCAGCAAATGCGCGGCGATGCCAATCGTGATCACGCTCGGCAGTCGGCTCGAGATTTCATGAGTGAGTTCCGCGATGATCGTGAAGGGTTCCGCCAAGGTTTCTTCGGTGATCCTAAAGGCCGTGGGTACGCGCGCCAAGCAAGATCCGAGGTGAAACCAGACACGGTTTCGGCAATGGCTGCACGCAAGACAGGTGCATTGAGTCGACTGAACGTGGTGGCTTGAGTTTTTTGTGGTAGTCATTTGGTTTGGGCCTTACCGAAGTGAAGTGACTGCGTGAGCAGCGGCTTTCTGTCGATTCGGCCAGAGGCATTTCTGGATGGGATGCAAACGTCAACCAGCTGAGGAGTAGCAATGGGTGTGATGAGTGTAAAGCGGACGACGACAATTGCATCGGGGGATCATTCCGGTGGTGGCACGGCCGCTTCCCGTGGATCGGAAGGCACGATCAGTACGATTAGTGCCATGGACGAGCAAAAGGCTCTTGGTGGGCAAAACGTTGGCGACGTTCTCAACAAGCTCTCCGACGCCAATTACGTGGATCCATCCAAGAAGCACCGTGCAGCCGGCAACGCTCAGCTCGACAAAGATGCTTTTATGAAATTGATGCTCGCGCAGATGAAGTATCAAGATCCTCAGAATCCAATGCAATCGCACGAGATGGCAGCCCAATTAGCGCAATTCACCTCGCTCGAGCAGTTAAACAATATTCATACGACACTTGAGTCGATGAAAAACGCTCAATCTCCATCGACGAACTACCAAGCGCTCAACTTTATCGGTAAAAAAATCGCCAGCGACTCTTCGCGAATCACGCGCACTGCCGGCGATACGACTCATCCTATGAGCTTTCAACTTTTAGGTGACGCGACGAAAACGAAGATTACGATTCACGACGCGAGTGGCGCCACGGTTCGCACGCTCACACCCGGTGCTTTGAAAAAAGGACCGAACTCTGTCGTGTGGAACGGTATGAATGAAGACGGCGTGGCAACACGCCCGGGCGAGTATAAGATGTCGATCGAAGCCGAGACTGCAAGCGGCACGAAGGTGTATGCGAAGACACAGCTCGAAGGACGAATCACCGGTTTGAATTACACGGCCGAGGGCCCTATCTTGATGGTTGGCGATCAGAGCGTGAAAATGTCAGAGGTGAAAAAGATTGAAGAGGCGGGACCAGAAATGGGTGCGACACCGCTCACGTCGGGTGCTATGCCACCGGGCCTGGGCGCAGCAGGCGCCGGCCCAGTAGCTGGCCAAGTGCCGGGCGTAGTGCCGGGCCAAGTGCCGGCGCAAATGAACGAGCAAATCGCGGCAATGATGGGCGCAATGAAGGGCGCTTCGAATCCAAAAGAGGCCTTGATGCAGAGCCTGCAAAAAGCATCAAACTTAAACGGTATGATGCCAACGGCGACTCAAGCTGCACCGATGCGCGCAGGCGTAGTCAATCAGGCGACGGCACAAACGCAGCCTCCGGAGCTCGCAATGGCGCACCCTCGCATGACGGTGAAGCCTGAATCTAAAGGAGCGCCAAAGCCCGGAATGACAGAGGCTGAAAAACAGAAAGCCGCAATGGTTGAAAAAGTTGAATCGGCGATGAAGAATTCTAAATCGACGGCACGAGTGGAAGAAGATGCACCTAAAGCGGCACCGAAAACATCGGCGTCTGTAGCTCTTCAGGGTAGCGCAACTCAGTCAGCGGAAAATTCTGCCCACGGATCGAAGTCCGAAATTGCAGCGCAGGACTCGAAAGCAAATTCAAGTGGTGACAACATGAATGTACCACCTGCAGAGGATCCTTTGGTTCAAGGAAATATTGAATCGGTCCCGATGGCTCAAGGCTTGCTCAATAAATTGGCGCAAGCAAAATGATCTCAACGCTCCTCGGTTTGATGAGCAGCGATTGTAGGAGGGGTTGCAAATGGTAGCGCAGAGCTTATGGCGATAATGAACGGACTGAATCCGATAAAGCCTGGCAGAGTTGGTGGAGCAAATCCACTCGACAAAGCAGGGCCGAGTCAGGGAAAAATTCAGGAAAAAATTCAAGGACCGGCAAGCCAAGCGGCCGTTGATTTTAAGAAAGCTCTCGAGCAGGCGGCAACGACTGAGCAAACCAAAGCACCCATTAAACCCGGGCAAGTTGGTAACACTCAGAAGGTGGGCGCGAGTGTTGCGACGACCGCGTCGACCGCGACTCAAGAAACTTCGTCTCTCAAATTCTCGAATCATGCGATTGAGCGCATGCACTCGAGAGGAATCGCCTTCGGGGCCGATGAGATGAAGGGAATTGAAAACGCGATTACCAAGGCGGCTCAAAAGGGCGCTAAAGATACGCTGGTTCTCTCGGGCGACAATGCATTGATTGTCAGCGTAAAGAACAAGACAGTCGTAACGGTGATGGATCGCGCGGCAATGAAAGAGAACGTTTTTACGAACATCGACTCAACCGTTGTGTTGTAGAATTTTTGGCAAGTCGTGTTGCAAGTCTTGTTAACGATCGTGTTTTTTGGCGCGTTTTTTGGCGCGTTTACGATCGAGTTTTGGGTCATGCTGAATTGAGAAATAAAATTTTGTGAGTCGAGATGAGCGAATGGACGCGCGAGTTGAGATAAACAAATGAGATACCAAGTTGGGTCGAATATCTGACGGAGTGGTATTAAGATAGATCTCTAGCTCATGTTGAGCGAAAAGGTCTTACAAAATTGAATCGGACTGGTCTCCAGGTTAAGTGCTGGAGGGGTCCTCCACGATCGCCGATTGATTGACGCGATCAAAACCTAGGAGGGGTTTCATGGGTGTATTGTCATCATTATATACAGGCGTTTCTGGTCTCGCAGCACAGGGCGAAGCGCTCGGAGTCATCGGCGATAACATTGCCAACGCAAATACCATCGGTTTTAAAGCCAGCCGCGCAGAATTCCAAGACATCGTCGCGAAATCGCTAAAAGGTGTCCAAGGCGGAAACCAAATCGGGCGTGGAGTGAAGATTGGTGCCGTCAACCCTATTCTCGTACAAGGCAACGTGGATACAACAGAGCGCGCGACGGATCTCGCGATCTCGGGCGACGGGTACTTCACGCTTCACGGCAACGACGGTGAGTCGTTCACCCGTGACGGATCATTCCACTTTGATAAGGACGGATTCCTCGTCAACAATGACAACCAAAAAGTTCAAGGTTTCCAGGGCGACGAAAAGGGAAATATCCTCAACAAGACGGGCGACATCCGCTTCCCACGTGCGTTGATTCCTGCTCGCGCATCGGCGACGGTAAAAATGGATTTGAATTTAGATTCGCGTGTTGCAGTTGGAAAGGTGTTCGACGTCAACAATCCGAATGAGACTTCGGAATTCTCGACCGGTGTTGAAGTTTTCGACTCACAAGGTAGCAAACATCTGCTTCAAATGTTTTTCAACAAAACTGGTGATCGTCAGTGGGAAGCTCACGGGTTGTCTGACGGCGCTGAAGTCACGGGTGGCGTTGCTGGTAAGATGTCGGAAGTCTACGCTGGGAAACTGACATTTAACGTCGATGGGAAACTCGACACACAACAAGCAACCAAAGAAGCGTTTAATTTTAAAGGCGGCGCACTCCAGGGCCAAAAAGTAAAAATCAGCTTTGGTGATGCGATCCAAACCGACAAAGGAACGGGTCTCCTTGGTTCACGCCAGTACGGCAAAGAGAGCGACCTTTTGAGTTGGAGCCAAGATGGTTACGCTGCGGGAACGATCTCGAATCTTTCGTTCAATGACGATGGCATCTTGACGGCGCAATACACCAATGGAACGGTTCAGGACTTAGCACAAGTTGGAATTGCTCGCTTTGAAAACCCAGATTCACTCTTCAAAATTGGTGGCAACCGTTTCAAAGAAGCTCGTGATTCGGGAACTCCGGCGATTGGTAAAGCCAATCACGGTGGCCGCGGTAAGCTGAACGCAAAATCTCTTGAGCGCTCAACTGTTGATCTTGCGATGGAATTCGTCAACCTGATCCAGAACCAACGTGGGTTCCAGGCCAATGCGAAGACAATCACGACGACTGATGAGTTGCTCGGCGAAGTCATCAACTTGAAACGATAAGCCTAAGCGCCTGACTGACTGATCAAGCTTTGAGCGCCTAAAATCGTCCAATTTTTTTGGGCGGCTCATTCATCTTTAGAAATGAATTCCACATTCGAGCGCGAGGATAGCTCCGATCCTCGCGCCACGATTTTTTTACGGCACCTGCTGCACGAAGCAGGCATTGTTTGCTGCCGCAAAAAATCATCAACGGAGAGTCGTCGGCGTAAATGCCACTTTGATCGATGCACTTGCCGAGGGCACTGCCGTTCCGTGGAACGTGATCGAGTTTGCTGAAGCGTCATACGACCACCCATTCGTGTCATTTCGTGCAACAAGATTTCCACCAACCGTGATCACGAGAGTCGAAGGATCGGGAATTTCCGTGAGCTTAAAAGACGTCGCCAACTCAACAATTTTCTGTTGAATGTAATTCAATACGCTTGCATAGCTAGTGTCACAGACACTTCCCAACGTGCCGTTGGTCGCATTTGCGAGCTGAATGTAGCGTTTGCCGATGATCGTCGATGAGGCAGCAACCGCGTGAGCCGCTCTGCATGTGTCATCAAGCACTGTAATAGCCGAGACATTGTAGTTTCGCGCGCTGTCCGTGCTCGCTGTCAAAGCGTCAAGTTGCGAGACCACTGAATCAACAGTCCAAAGTGTTGGATTGTTGTAATCATGATCATCATCGCCTTCAACGCGCGTGTTGCTAGAGAAGTCATCTTCGTCGGAGAGAATCACAACTCCAAGAAAAGCCCCAGGTCTAACAAAGCCAGTATTCAGTGGACTGTTGAGCGAGGCCAAAAGGCTTGAAAACGCGCGTTCGTCACCTGCACCCGAAGAACCTTGCGTGGCGTTCGTCACGAACGTCGACACGGGATCCATAATTGATGGAGTGATTGTGAAAACCCCGCTGTGAGTTGTCCCGACACCATCGCGAAATTTTGCGAGATTTGCGTTGTTGGAATAATTCGCTGCCGACTTGTAGGCATCCGTCGTCGTGACGCTGAGGTGATAGTCGAAGCCTTTGCTTTGGAACGTTGTCATAAAGCTTTGAAAATTGTTGACGAGATTAGTTTGCAAAGGGCTCATCGATCCCGAATTATCGACGACCCAGAGGATATCGATTTTATCGTTCACGGTTGCGGCGGATTGCTGGAATGTAGCCAAGCTGTCAAGCAGACTGAAGTTTTGGTTCTGATTGCAAGCAGTTAAGCTGAGGACCACCACACCTGCGAAAACTAGCGTTTTCATTTTCTACCTCAAACGTACCGTTGGTTGAGCTTTTGAGTGAGCACGCCAAATTACGCACCCCATGTAATCATCATGAATTGGTGAAAACGCACCCGCAACGTGCGGGTGAACTGCCCAGAAATTTGACATCGTTTCATCTCGATTCACGAGGGCGAGTGGAAACGAATCAAGTCGAGTTTGAAACGATTGAGATTGAAATTTGTCACGTTCGCGCAGGTAGAAACCATGGAAGCGTGATTATAATCACATAGAGATCACGTGCTGCTTACGTGATCTTTACGTAAAACATCATAGTTCGCATGCGCCAACGTTTATTTTTGAGACTTGAAACACCGATTTACGAGCGGAGACAGAGGATTTGAAACATTAACTTTTATTCGGATTTTTATGCCCCACCGAGGTAGGAATCGATCACGCGGGGGTCATCCAGCAGCTCGCGTCCGGTGCCACTCAAGGTGATCTTGCCCGTCTCCACAACGTAAGCACGATGTGAGATCTTAAGCGCCAAACGAGCATTTTGTTCGACAAGTAGAACGGTCATGCCCTCTTGATTGAGCTGTTTTACGATCTCAAATATTTGCGCCACAATGATGGGCGCTAAACCGAGAGATGGCTCATCGAGCATCAATATTTTTGGTTTTGCCATGAGGGCTCGACACATCGCAAGCATCTGTTGTTCGCCGCCCGAAAGCGTGCCGGCTTTTTGTACGATCCGCTCACGTAAACGTGGAAAAAGGCTAAAACATTTTTCAAGATCTTTGGCAATCGCTTGTCGATCATTTCGGATATAAGCACCGAGCTCAAGATTTTCGAGAACCGTAAGGTTTTGAAAAACGCCGCGGCCTTCGGGTGAATGAGCGAGACCCAAACGGACAATCTTATGAGCAGGAATTCCGTTGAGCCTTTGCTCATCGAGCAAAACTTCGCCGCTAAACGGAACCACTCCAGAAAGTGCCCGCAACGTCGTAGTTTTGCCCGCGCCATTTGCGCCGATAAGCGACACAATCTCGCCGCGTTGAACCGCGAAGTCGATGCCCTTTAATGCGTGAATCCCTCCGTAACTTACATTCAAGTTTTTTGCTTCGAGAACCGGCGCGCGCGAAATCGGCTTCATAAAATTATCGGCCATGCGCGGCCGCCCCTTCAATATCGGCTCCGAGATAAGCTGTGATTACTTTCGGATCGCGCCGGATTTCATCAGGTGTTCCTTGAGCGATCATCACACCGTGATCGAGCACCAATATTCGCTCGCAAATTCCCATCACGAGCTTCATGTCGTGTTCGATTAAAAGTACGGTCAACGAGAATTCGCGGCGAATTTTCGCGATCGTCTCCATCAAGCCCTCCGTCTCGCGGTGATTCATTCCGGCCGCAGGCTCATCGAGCAGCATCACCTTGGGATCAGTTGCAAGAGAGCGAATGATTTCAAGCTTCCTTTGCTCACCGTAGGGCAGACTTCCCGAGGGATCATCCATCTTCGTCTCAAGATTGAAAATCGCGAGAAGGTCCCGCGCTTTCGATCGCAGTCGGGCTTCCTCGGAATAGTGCCGAGGCGTTCGTAGGACCGAATCGAGCATTGTGTGTCGCGCATGCTGGCGGGCCGCAATCAAAATGTTGTCAGCAACGGTGAGCCCACGAAACAGGCGGATGTTTTGAAACGTGCGAGTCATGCCGAGAGCCGAGATTGCATGTGGCTTGAGTGCGAGCGTGTCGTGGCCCGCAACTAAAACTTGCCCTGAGGTGGGTTTGTAGACTCCCGTCAGGCAATTGAAGCAGGTGGTTTTACCAGCGCCATTCGGCCCGATCAATCCCACAAGCTCGCCGCTTTCCAATTTCAAATTGAAAGAGTCGACAGCTTTAAGCCCACCGAACTGCATGGTCACGTTTCGCGCATCGAGTGGCGTGGCCATCAGCAATTTCCTCCTGCGCCCGGATTGGAGGCGCTACGTGATTCCGAAACTTGGTCTGGCTTCAAAGATTCGTCATGAGATCTCAAACGCCGTTTTTTAAAGCTCGCCCAAATGTCGGTGACTTCACGACTGCCGAAAATTCCTTGCGGGCGCATGATCATAAATAAAATTAATGCGAGAGAGTAAATCACCATGCGCAGATCGACGTGGGTGTACTCTTGCAAAGGGCGCAGCACGAATTCTGGCACAATCGTTACGACAATCGCCGCAATAACTGAACCAGTTAGACTTCCCATTCCGCCTAAGACCACCATGATGATTGCGTCGACTGATTTTGTGAAAGTAAAGGTCGACGGGTTGAGGTAATGCGCTGAGTGCGCAAAAATAGCTCCCGCAACACCGGCGAAAAAGCTTGAGATCACAAACGCCCGAACTTTGAGCTTTGTGGTGTTCACGCCCATCGCTTCGGCAGCAATCTCATCTTCTCGAACGCTCAAAAATGCGCGACCATGCACGCTGTAACCGAGCCGCCATAACACCATAAACGTCACGATCACCCAAAATCCTGCCAGTCCAAACATCACAAAGAAAGGTGAGAGCGTGATGGGTCCGAGGACGACCGCCGCTGGACTTGAAATTCCAAACATTCCACGCGCGCCACCAATGGCCTCGGTGTTGAGTAAAATCACACGGATGATTTCACCAAATCCAAGAGTGACGATCGCCAAGTAGTCGCCACGCAGTCGAAGCGACGGGAGCCCAACGACATAGCCCGCCGCTGCGGCGACTAGCCCACCGGCAGTTGCGAATATCAAGTAGCTCAAAAACTGAAAATCGCCAGTAAAGAAAACGAGCTTTGCTCCAAAAATAAGAGGTGTGGTGCTTAAGTAAGCCGAAACGTATGCACCGATCGCCATGAAACCAGCGTGACCGATCGAAAACTGACCGGTGAAGCCGTTGACTAAGTTTAAGCTCAAGGCGAGAAGCGCGTTGACGCAAATGTAAAGGCATATGAGCTGCGTGTATTGATTGGCACCAACATCGAGAAGACCACCGAAAATCAAAAACAATACAAGTGCAGCGACTGGCGTGAGCAGGCTTTTTCGAAATCGTGATCGATCAGAGGAGCTCGGAACTTTCGACATTCCCGTCGAGATGCTTTCTGAAGCGGAGTTCCGACTGCGGTTCTTATTGGTTTCGGTGGTGTTTAAAGTCATCAAACCTTCTCCGTTGAGAATTTTCCAAGAAGGCCTGCCGGTCTGAAGAATAAAATAAGAATTAGAATTCCGAAGGCAAAGGCGTCCCGGTAGGTGCTCGAGAGATACGCCACAACAAACTCTTCACAGAGCCCCATCAGGAGGCCGCCAAGAACTGCGCCAGGAAGATTTCCAATGCCTCCAAGGACGGCGGCAACGAATGCTTTGATTCCGACGAGCATTCCCATCAGAGGATCAATCTTTGGATACTTCATTCCAACTAGTACGGCACCGACGCCCGCGAGCGCGGAGCCGATCGCAAAAGTCATCGAGATGACGCGATTGGTATCAATTCCCATGAGCGAAGCAACTGTCGGGTTGACGCTCACGGCGCGCATTGCTTTGCCGGTTTTCGTTTTCTGGACGAGGTAAGTCAACGTCGCCATGAAAAGCAGGGCGACGCTTAGGATGGTTAAATCAAAGAGTCTAATCTCGACGTTGCCCCACGAGACGAGTGCTCGGTCGTCAAGCACGTTGGGGAACACCTTAGGATCGGCGCCGAATATGATTTGTCCTGAATACTGTAAAAATAAACTCACGCCAATCGCAGTGATCAATATATTGAGTTTAGGTGCCTTGCGAAGGGGGCGATACGCGAGTCGCTCAATCGTCATCCCGAGAAATGAGCATGCGGTCATTGCGGCAAGTAGCGCGATCAAGAAGGTTGTGACTCCAGGCTTTTCACTAAGACCAAGAAATCGCGTTGAATAGTAGGCCGCAAACGCGCCGATCATATAAACTTCTGAGTGCGCAAAGTTGATCAGCTGCAAAATTCCGTACACCATAGTATAACCGAGAGCGATGAGAGCGTAGATGCTCCCAAGGCTGATGCCATTGATGAGATGCTGAACGAAATCTTGCAGAGCTTGGCTGTTGATCATAATCAAGGAGCAATTGTCGTGACGAAGCGGTTGACAGTGCCATCGACTTTAACAACGACGGCCGGCTTGTTCGCATTGCGATTTTCGTCGATGGTGATTTTTCCGGTGACGCCGGCGAAGTCTTTCGTCTTTGCC
>JAYVND010000152.1:0-6635 GCA_043758635.1 Bdellovibrionales bacterium | reverse complement strand
AAGAGTTTCAATCTTGAAAACGGTTTGTTTTTTTCAAGCCCAGAGATCAGTCGGCAGTTGAGTGAGAGACGTCAGCAAGAGGGGTTTCGCCGTCAAACGATTTCAGTGACGGGGACCAGACTGCAAGTGGAGCCGGCTGTCCGCTCCTGCCAGGAATTATTTACGCTCTCTGCCAAGGTCTACAGCACGCAACTCGATTTAAAATTGCGGCTGAAAAAGCCCCTGCTCTGAAAGAACTATGAAATTCGGTCGCAAATGTAAATGCTGATGCAAAGGCAGATGCAATTGCAAATGCAAACCGATCACGTCGATTCAAGGACATTAATGTTCAACGATTTAAATTCCGCCAGATTTACTGGCAGAAATTCCACCAGATAACCCACCAGAGTTCTCAACTACGGGCACATCGTCTTCGGGTGCGAAACCACGGCGAAGCGTGTTCTCGGTCACCACTCGGGGCTCCATAAAGTTCAACAAGTAATCCGGCCCGCCGGTTTTACTTCCGGCTCCTGACATCTTATACCCGCCGAACGGATGGCGATCGACCATGGCACCGGTGATGCCGCGATTGATATATAAGTTCCCGACCTCAAATCCCTGTTTGATTTTTTCGATGTTCGCTGGACTTCTCGAGTAGAGGCCACCGGTTAATGCATACTCGGTGCCATTTGCAATTTCGAGCGCCTGGTCGATGTTTTTTGCTCGCATCACGACGATCACCGGACCAAAAACTTCCAATTGCGCCAACTTTGCCGTCGGCTTTACATCGACGAAGATGGTAGGCGGAATATAGTAGCCTTCGCCTGAGGGCACGCTGCCTTGAAATGCAAGCTTCGATTCGGCTTTCCCCTCTTCAATCATTCGCTTAATACGATCGCTCGCCTCTTGATCGATGACGGGTCCCATGTAGGCATCTGGATCATCTGCCCGCGCAACATTGATTGCACCGGCTGCCTCAATCAGACGCGGCGTGAAGCGGTCATAAATTTCATCCAGCACGATCACTCGACTGGCCGCCGAACATTTCTGGCCCGCAAATCCGAATGCCGAATGCATCACGCCGGTGATCGCTTCGTCCAAATCTGCATCACTGTCGATGATGATCGCGTTTTTTCCGCCCATTTCGCAGATCATTTTTTTGACCTGCTTCTGACCCGGCAAAGTTTGCGCGACTTTTTGCCAGATATGAAGCCCGACAGCTTTTGAACCGGTGAAGCCGATAAATGCCGTGTCGATGTGACCGGTGAGATGCTCGCCGATCTCTTCGCCGTAACCGTTCAAGAAATTTGCGACACCGTTCGGAACGCCTGCTTCTTTCAGCGCCTTCATCAAATACCAACCAATGACCGGGGTCTGCTCAGCTGGCTTAAAAACAACCGTGTTACCTGTCACAATCGCAGCAGCGACCATTCCGCTCAAGATTGCGAGCGGAAAGTTCCAAGGAGCAATCACAATGCAGACGCCGCGCGGTTGGTAGATGAAGCTTGAAGTCTCGCCGGGAATTCCGCCAACTCGCTGACCTTTACCAAGCTTGCGCATTTCGCGCGCGTAGTAGCGACAGAAGTCGATGGCCTCAGCTACATCCCCGTCGGCTTCTTCCCACGGTTTGCCGGCTTCATTCACTTCGAGGGCGTTTAAGTACACACGGTCACGCTTGAAGATGTCAGCAAGCTTATCGATCACATCGGCACGTCTGTCTGCCGGCACTTTTTTCCACGTCGCAAATGCGGCTTTCGCCGCCTGCATCGCCGCTTCAGCTTCTGGGACACCCGCCACGTGAACTTTCCCAATCACTTGGGATGGTTGCGAAGGATTCAAACTTTCGAGCGTGCGCGAAGTCTTGACGTCTTTGCCATTGATATGAAGCGGGTACTCACGGCCCATTTCTTTATTTTTGAAATCGTTTAATGCGGAGACCATGCGTTCGCGCTCACTTTTAATTGCAAAATCAATAAGCGGCTCGTTCTTGAATTTGATCGCGCCTTTTTTATCAAGAGCATAAGGATCGCTCGATGTCGGAATCAAGCCAGCCCTCGGGTCGGCCAAAAGCTTGTCGCTCGAGGCGCCGTCGGCAAATTTCGAACGCAAGAAACCTTCGTTTGACGTGTTTTCTAAAAGACGTCGCACGAGATAGGCCATTCCCGGGATCAGCTCTCCAACCGGAGCGTATTCGCGCAGGCGGTAGCCTTGGCGCACCACGGTTTTCTTGATTGGATCGCCCATGCCGTAGAGCATTTGAAATTCGAAGGCCAACTTGTCAATGCCCATTCTCTCTGCTTGAACTTGTATCGCCGCAATCGAGCGGACGTTGTGAGTAGCAAATGCCGAGCGCAACGTTTTCCAATTGGCGAGCAGTAAGATTGCGCAGTCTTCGAAGTTCGCATCCGATTCGCGTTTGTCTGTGTAAACTGGAACCGGATACCCCGTTTGCTGAGCAAAAACGGTTTCGAAATCCCAGTAAGCACCTTTCACGAGACGCACGCTAAAGTGCGTGCCGCGATTTTTTGCAAACTCAATCATCTCGCGCACGTCTTTCAACGAATCACGCAGGTAGGCTTGAATCACTATTCCCCAATGTGCGTACGTCTTAAACTCTGCCTCGTTGATGAGCTCCTTGAAGATCTCAAGTGTGAAGTCTTTGTAATCGTATTGCTCCATATCGAGATTGAGCAATACGACTTTTTGCATCGCCGACCGGTAGATTGGACGAAGGCGATCTTTTACTCGCTCCTTTGATTTGTCCCACGCTTTGAGATCTATACGCGCGTCGAGAGAAGACATCTTTACCGAAACGTTCACCTTTGGAACTTCGCCCAAGTTGTCGGTGTCGACTTGCGGGAGCGTTTCCCATTTTGCCGAATCACGAGCGAGCCATTCGATCAAATCCAAATAACGTTTCTGATAAGCGAGTGCTTCGTTGTCCGACAGACATGCCTCACCTAAGAGATCGACGGTGAAGCCAATTTTATTTTTGCGCTGTTTTTTCAAGACGCCGAGAGCTTCTTCTGGTGTCTCACCCGTGATGAACATCTTTGCCATCTGAATGACATTCTTTTTAACCGCTCCAGCCATGAGGCCCGGAGCAAGCGAGCCGAGTCCCACGCCAAAGTTGAAAACCGAAGGAAGTTCATCACCGGCTTCTGCAAAATATTCTTTTAAGTGGCGGGCAACTTCGCTTCCGCTGTTGAGATAGGGAAGAACATCGACGAAGCGAAACATCTGCGTTTTGAAATGTTCGTTCTTCATGCTCCATTCCATGATTCGGCCATACCACCAGTCTTTGTTAAAGACAGATTGGCCTTCGTTCTCCATCAGCGCAAAAATCGCTTCGCCTTTTTGACGAATAGCCATCTGCAGGGCATCGCCCGAAGTGCCAGCGCCATGGATCGTATTCGAATTTGAACCGTGAGAATCTTGATTCATTGACATCGTAACCCCTCATTCATTTGAACGCTTGGAGCCTACAACCTAGGCCAGCACTTGCCAAGCGGTCTTCAGGAATGTCTCGCCACCAGGCGTGAGAATCTGCCCGCTTAATTTATCGCCTTTCTGCACCAGGTTGACGCCACTGGGCGTACCTGTGAGCAGCAAATCTCCGGGCACAATGGGATACCGGGCGAGAAGATATGTGCGGAGTTTTTCGGCACTAAAAATCATGTCGCGAGTGTGGCCTTTTTGACGGAGCTCTCCGTTAACGTGAAGCTCGAAATGAATGTTATCGAGGTCAAAATTTTTTGGAATCGGCTTCAGTTCGCTCAAGGGGCAGCCGGCAATAAATGATTTTGACAGGGTCCACGGCAGCGCTTTCTCTTTCAAACGGCTCTGGACTTCTCTCGCGGTCAAATCCAGCGCAAATCCGATCGCACAGAAGGTGAGATCGTTGCCAAACTCGAGTGCAATCTCAGCTTCATGATGAATATCTTCGCTGAAAGTGGGAAGGGCAAAACCAGTTCCGCCGAGTTCGATCGACGGGACGGCGCAAGTGCCAGCCTTCAAAAAAATAATGGGCTCGCCTTCGGGGGACGGAGTCGCATTTCCAAGCTCTTTCGCGTGAGATGCGTAGTTGCGGCCCACGGCCCAGATGTTACGAATCAATTTTGGATAAACTTGTCCAGTAGAACCGTAGGTCGGGATGAGTGCAGTCATTATAAAATCTCCTTGGCCTGTCCTCGCCTGTTTTGGCCTGTTTTTTGGCCTGGCCCGTCTCGGCTAAAAGGCTGCAACGGAATTGCGCTAGAAAAGATTGAAACTAAATATGAGTCTATGAGTTCGCGCGCAAGACTTCACAATGCGCAAGTCTCAAATGACCTTCGGGCGTCCAAACGAAACAGCGAAATTCCCCAGCAGCCCAAGGTTGTAATAACTCTCGATCGTTCAAATTTGAGTCCATCAAAGGCAAAACTGCCTCGAGCCAATCCATGTGAGTGCAAGCAAGAATTGTTTGAGTTGAGCCGTCGATGAATCTGAGAAAAGAACGAATTCGCTCTTCGAACTCCACACTTGATTCATCGTTCTTTCTCTCGTCAAGCCGATCGTCGATTTGATTTGAGATCCCAAGTGCCTGCACAAGCGGCATGACTGTTTGTCTGGCACGAAGCTTAGGCGAGGAAAATACTTGATCGGGTTTCGCTGGCACTTTGTCAAGATCCGACGGGACCTCAGCGCCGGCTTCAAAAAGTAGGGGAGCCGATGCTGCTTGCGCATGGCCAAGTGTCGAAAGAGCGGCGTCGCTATCGAAAGAGCTCGCGCGCGTGGCGTGTCGCAGTAGAATCAGCTGTCTCAGAAAATCTCCCGCTTTCGGTTGCGATCGGAAAAGCATCGTTAGTTCAAAATGGTGCCGGGAGCAAATGAGTCGTGGGCTCCGCAAATGACTTGATCGAGTTTGACCCTTTGAAATACAACGAAGATTCTATGACGAAAACAAAACGGGTCCATAAGTTTCTCACGGATGAGCTCACGGTTCGCGCCTCTGGCGTCATTGCAACGCAAGTTGTCGAAGAGATGCGCTCAATTCAGAATAGTTATCCACTCGCAACGGTTGCGACGGGACGGGCCATCGTTGGCGCGCTTTTGATGGCCTCGCATCTGAAAGAGGGGCAACAGCTTTCGCTTTATTTTCAGGGAAACGGTCCACTGGGTCGAGTGTTCGCCGAGGGGAACTACGAAGGTCAAGTTCGCGGCTATGCGTCGAATAACCAGTATGTGGCGCCCGTTTCTGGCGACAATCTCCACGTGGGAGCCGCGATTGGGATTGGGCTCCTCACGGTGACACATCATTTGCCGAACAGCGAAGTTCCCCACCGCGGAACTGTGATTATTCACACCGGCGAAATTGGGGACGACATTGCCTTCTATTTACAGCAGTCCCACCAGATTCCGTCGGTCGTAGCGCTCGGAGTTCATCTAAATGAATATGGCCGGGTCGAAGCTGCCGGCGGCGTATTGATTGAGCTCATGCCGGGTCACTCGGAAGAGACGATCGCGAAAATTGAAAAGCGTGTCCGTGAAGCGCCGAGCATTTCAAAACGAATTCTCGCAGGCGCAACGGCGGAAGATCTCGTGCGTGATTACCTGCAAGATTTCAAACTTATTGAGCTCGAGCATGAACATCCAACCGTCTATCACTGCAAGTGCAGCTACGACCGCGTTTTGCATTCGGTTCAACTCTTGGGTTTATCTGAGATCGAGAAAATTCTAGTTGAGCAAGAGACGGGGAATCCGCCGCTTGAAGTGTCTTGTGAATTCTGCGGCCGCCGGTACGAGATCAAGAAAGATGACCTCGAAGGTTTGCGCGGAGAGATGTTCAAGAACTCTTTGAACTGATTCTTGAGCCTCTACCTCACTCTTTTTTATATCATTTGTTATGTCACCGGTGAGTTGATCGGTGAGTTCGTCGATCAGTTCATTTGGCTATTTCATTTGGCCGTTTCACTTGGCCGTTTCATTGGGATTATTAAATCGAAAGTATTTGATGCTTGCTTTCGGCACTAGCTTCCAGATTTTCTCCAACGCCTTCTCCAACACCTTCATTGATGATTTCGCCCGTGATCCAATACTCGTATTTCCCTGAACTCAGGCCGTCTGTTTTCCACGTGAGACTTGCACCGTCACGCACATGCCGCATGTTGCGAACTATTTCACCAGCAGTGGCGCGGCTCGAAGTCGCCACTCCCTCATTCAGACGGGTCGGTGAATTGAGTGACGCCATTGCAACGTCACCGATCTTACGAAAATGAAAAGCGAGCTGCGTGACTTCCTTTTTCCCGACGTTTGCAATGACGCGAAAGATTTTTGTGCGATTGATGAAATTCGAATCCAAGCCGGAAACCAAGACGAACATTTGCGAGTGCTCAATTGACAACTCAAGGCGTAGCTGCGGGCCTGCAAGTGTAAAGAGTGCGGGCTCAACGGATCCCTCTGAGTCTTTGACTGAAAGCTTTGGGGTGGGCGTAACCGGAGCGGACACGTAGAAGTAGTGGCGCTGAGAAGTTGCAAGTACGGCGCCGCTCGCACCGAGCGCTTGCACTTCGATCTCGTAGCGACCATCAGCAAGTGACTTGATTGCAAGGGGATCGCCTGTAAGAAGTTGAGCGAGAACTTGCTGTTGATTTGAATTGAACACATTTGCTCGAATG
>JAYVND010000151.1:0-6636 GCA_043758635.1 Bdellovibrionales bacterium | reverse complement strand
GTTTTGGGCTTGTGCCCTTTTGCATTTGGCCACCAACAAACGGCATCATCGCTGCGGTCAAAATCGATCCGGGGATAAAGAGCATTCCGGTTTGGGTTGCATCATAATGAAAGCTTGTCGTCACAAAAATTGGCAAGATGAAGACCGCGCCATACAAAAAGAAACCAATCGCGCCCATCAGGAGGACACCATTCACGACGACACTTTGTTTAAAGAGTCGCACATTGATGATCGGATTCTTCACTTTCAGTTCCCACCAAATAAATGAAGGAATCGAAATGGCTGCAATTAAAGCGCAAGTTTTTATAAGATTTGAGTCGAACCAATCATCCGCGTCGCCGCGCTCGAGAACAAACTGCAAGCACCCAATTCCGAGCACCAGAAACAAAAGACCGAGTGCATCGAACTTTCGTTTTTTACGACTCTCTATCTGCTCCGGAGTAAGATTCGCATTTTGGATACAAACCATACCGATAAGAAAAGCTAAAATTCCGAGCGGCAAGTTGATGTTGAAGATCATTCGCCAGCCAAATTGATCGGTGAGATACCCGCCCATAACTGGACCGAGTGTCGGTCCAATCATGACGCTCATTCCAAAAATCGCGCCCGCCATTCCGGCTTTCTCTTTGGGAAACTGTTCGTAAATCAGGGTTTGCGAGGTCGGCAAGAGTGCACCACCCATCAGGCCCTGAAAGATACGAAAGATGATGAGCGTCGTCAGATTCGGAGCGAGACCGCAAGCGACTGAGGTGATTGTAAAGGCCATGATGCAACCTAAGAAGTATGTGCGTCGGCCGATTCGATCGCCGAGCCATGCGGATACAGGAAGCACGACCGCATTCGCGATTGCATAGCCCGTTACGACCATACTGATATCTTCGAGTGTGGCGCCGAGGTTCCCCATCATCGAGGGGAGAGCGACGTTCACGATAGAACTGTCGATAATCTCGAGCAGCGAAGCCATCACGGCAACTACAATGATCAGAATTTGATTACGAGTAAGATTCATCGCAATTGTCCTTTAAAACGAACGCTCACTTCTTAACTTTAACAACTGCCGACAAACCTGCGCGAAGGCGATCGATATCTTCTGGCTTCAAATTTTCGAGAGCAATTTTTACCGGCACGCGCTGTACCACTTTGGTGAAGTTACCGGTCGCGTTGTCTGGCGGGAGAAGCGTAAAAGTCGCTCCAGTTGCAGCACTTATTGACTCAACTTTACCCTGGAATTCGTGCGCCGAGATCGCATCGACTGAAACCAAAACTTTTGCACCGATTTTAATGTCTTCAAGATCAGTTTCTTTAAAGTTCGCCATAACCCAACGTTCCTCGGCGCTGACAAAGCCAAACAACGGCACGCCTGAGCTTGCGAGCTGACCAACTTCAACTGATTTTTTTGCAATGTAACCATCAGACGGGGCCCTGATTTTCGTGTTGATCAAATTTAATTTAGCCTGCTCGACCTGAGCATTGACGGCCTCGTACTTTGCTTTCACGTCGTTGTAATTGGCAGACGCCGTATCGTATTGCTGCTGAGCAATTGAGCCTGACTTGTAGAGCGAGCCAAGACGGCGATAGTTGGTGTCAGCATCACGCATGCGTGCTTGCACTGAAGCCATATCACCTTGAATTTGGCGAAGATTATTCTGGTAGTCTCGTTCGTCGATTTCTACGAGAACTTGATCTTTTTTAACTTTTTGCCCTTCGTCGACACCTACCTTGGTTACGAATCCTGCAACCTTTGGCGCGAGCATTACGGCATGCGCTTCAACCTGTGCATTATCAGTCGACGAGTACATCACGAATTCATAACTCAGATAGCTCGCGGTGACGACCGCGGCAACTCCAACCACTGACAAAATAATCTTACGTGTTTCCATTTTCGATCCCCGATATGCAAAATTGAAATTTATTTTTTATTTGAAATCGTACAGTTTACGGCCTGTTGTCAGCTCGAGGTTGATCAATGCTTCGATCGCACCGATTTGGGCATTCACTGCGCCCGCCTGAGAGCGATACAAATCAGCCTCGGCGTCTAATAAATCGGTGTTCGTACGAATGCCTGCACGGCGACCCTCTTTTGCTAGACGAACACTTTCTTTAGATTTTTCAATGTCGCTCAAACGAGCTTGGTAAAAATCGCAGTAGTAAGCAAATTTACGCTTCCAAACCGCAAGGTCTTGCTTCGCTTTTAAATTTGTCGAGCGCAGCATCTTCTCTGACTGAAATTTTTCTTCGGCCGCGACGCGAGCTTTGGAGATTGAAGCCATTCCATCAAAAATATTCCAGGTGAGATTCACACCAACTGCGTAAGCATTCCGCGTGATATCAGGATCAAACGCATTGTAATTGGTGTTATTGTAAAGCTGGTAGGAACCTTGAAGGGCAATATGGGGCACTAAGAAACGCTCGCTTGCAATTGCCATCTGCTCAAGGCCTTCGGAATATTTCTGCATCGAAATCAGATCTTTGCGATCTGCGATAGAATTCAAAGATCCCGAGTCGACAACTTCTTTTTTCAAGACCGGAAGATTGCCTGTGAGTTCGCGACTGTCCTCATCACGACCAACTAAAGTTGTTAATTGGGTCCGCGCAAGCTCAACGTTGTCGGCCGAATTCATTAGCTCGGAATGGGCTTCATTGACTTGAACATCGACTCTCAAAACGTCGTAGTTTGTTGATACGCCCGCTTTGCGGAACCGGGTGACTTCGCGTTGATGATCTTCTAAGACGTGAACGTTATTGTCGGCTACTTCCTTGAGGGTCTTAGCGGCAAGCGCTCTGTAAAACTGCAACATCACCTGGCGACCAGCCTGGAACTTTGTCCAGTCCGACTCGTCTTGAGCGGCCGATAGAAAATCGCGACCCGCTTCCAGTCGTCGGTAATTAGCGAAACCATCAAACAGCGGGAGATTTGCATTGAGCGAGTAAATCGTCGTTGGTCCAATCTCTGGAAAAACCACTGGCGCGCCGCCAAGATTGAGAGCAACTGTCTGGAACTTTTGTACAAAGTTATGAGTCGCGCCAAAGCTCAAGCTCGGCAAAATGCCGGCGTAGGCACCGAGTCGTTGTGCATCCGCCTCTTTCGCCTTCGAATTTGCACTTTGGATTTGCGGGGATGTCTTCAGTGCTTCCTCTACCGCGGCGCTAACGTCGAGCGATTCAGCAGCCGCAATTTGAGAAAGAACAATCGCGGTGATCGCAATTCCCATTCGCCATACGATGCAAGTGTAGTTATTAGACTTAGGTAAAGTAACGGGGCGAACTTTGCGGGACTGACTTTGTGCTTCTCTTCTCATTGCTGACCTCACAAAACCATGGTACACTAAAATTAGTTTGCGATACAAACAATATGCGTTGCTCTCTAATTTCGAGACGGTCGAGTTTTAATAATTTGGTTTGAACTGGACCACCTGGCGGTGGTTA
This sequence comes from Bdellovibrionales bacterium, assembly GCA_043758635.1. Taxonomy (GTDB): domain Bacteria; phylum Bdellovibrionota; class Bdellovibrionia; order Bdellovibrionales; family JAMPXM01; genus JAYVND01. The sequence goes on along the minus strand of JAYVND010000151.1, from coordinate 3,210 downwards.
CACTGGGAGAACTATGGCTAAAAAACAGATCTCTAAGACGACTCTCAAAGCCCGCGCGAGTTCGAGACCAAATTCGATCTCGATCTCTCAACACAAGATGACTCCCGTCCCGCCCGAACAACTTCGCGAATTTGCAAAGCGACTTCAGCCTTCATTCTGCTCTTCACTCGGCTATTGCCTGGTGAAGTCCGGGTACATGCTTCGTGCGCTCCTCGATCGCGCGCTTACAAATTGTCAAATTATCTCACCCCAATTTGCGATTCTCTCTATCCTATCTGAATCTGGCTCAATGAGCCAAATTGAGATTGGTACAGTCCTGGGAATTGATAAGGCGACGATGGTCAAACTTATCGATAGTTTAGAAAAGCAAAAGTGTGTCACTCGAATCAGCGACAAGGTTGATCGTCGCGTGAAGCGCGTGCAGATCACTGCTGCGGGAAGAAAGCTGCGGGACAAAAGCATGGAGATCCGTCAGGTTCTAGAAGCGGAGATCCATGCCAACTTGTCTCCGACAGAGAGGACACAACTCGAAGAGCTCTTGCCAAAAGTCCTGGAACAACTGCGCTCGATGGCTATGAAGTAAAAATGTTTTAAGGATGCAAAGAGAGTCCATGCCGAGTCCCTACGAAAAGCGTATCGACTTGAGACTGCATTTCGTCATACGTCGTCGATCTCAAATGATGATAAGCTTGATGATACGCCAGCGAGCAGTGCAATTGTCTCGATCCAGCAAAAACTGCCCGGAATGCGCTAGGGGGGGGGTTCGAATCTTATTATTCAGTTCTCCCTCAAACCTGATGCTTCTCAGCCTTTACGCGTTCGCCGTTATATTTGCAGTCGGCGTTTCTTGGCTTTTCCGAAGAGTTTCTGCGCAGCCTAACAACCCGTTGAATCGCCTCAGCCGAGCTTATCTCATCGGCGGACCTAACCGGGCCCGCGAAGTGGCGCTTTTCCAACTCGTCACCGAAGGCTGGATCAAACCCATCGAAAGCGGAGATTTCATCCCGCGCGTGTTTTCGCTCAATGAGGACATCACCGGAATTCTACCTCTTGAACGAGAGATGCTGCGATGGGCGACTAAACAAATTAAGTTTTCGGCAAATGATGCGCTGAAACGTAGGTACAAAGAACTCTCGGCAGTCGAAGAGGATCTGATTCGAAGTCAGCTCGTTCTATCCAAAAACGAATTTTTGACAGCCAAGATAATCTCACTTATTCCCATTGGTATTCTTGCTCTCGACGGAATTCTTCATTTGGCAACAAACCTTATAGTTCACGTCAATGAGCCTCGCTGGGTTATTTTAGTCGTTGCCAGTATGGCGGCGCTTTTTGAACTCGCAAACGGTTCGCGCCACTCCACTCAGCTTGGTTCAATTCAGCGCGAACTGATTCTGAAGGAATCTAAAACTCGAATTCGCCAGAGCAGTCAGGCCACCCCAGACGGAAACCCTACGACCTATGATCTGCTCTGGAAAATGGGCGATCAAGTTTTGATCGGGGGCCTGCGCTCGCTGGGCGGCACCATGTTCATGAAACCCTCGCGCTTACAGAGCTTGGACACGTTGACGAAAACGGGGACTCAAACCCGGGTCGAGACCAGATCCGCGCACGAGACCACCACCGCGAGCGCGTTGGACGTCAGTCCCAATAAAAACTCTGCTATCTAAGTCCAGTTCTTCTTCGACTCACTCGACCGAGCCTATTGCTTTCAAGAAGTCTTTGGATTTTTGACCTAAAATTGATGAATGGAGTCTGTTTACAGGTGACTTGTTAAGGAGATCAAATGCGGTTTGCGAATTCGGGAACGCTTAAACTCATTTCCATCGTGTTTACGGGCGCTGCCGTTACCGTGGGCTTTCAAGCCTGTGGCCCTGGCTTCACAGCACTCAATTCCTCAAGTTTATCTTCGGTTGAAAGCTACGCCGGGGGCTCTGGCTCAATCAGCATCAACTGGGCAGCGAACCGCGAAGCGGCAGTCAATACGACCGGCGGGGGCTACAGAGTGTACTACACTCAAAATTCCTCTTTAACATCATCAGCACCCGCAAAAGACGTGCCGTTTAGTTCGGGTACAACTGCGCCAACGACCACGACGCTCAGCGGATTGGTTTCTGGAACTTACAATATTTACGTTGTTGCTTACTCGGCGATGAAAAGCGCTGGATCTGCAGCATCGCCTGCAGCGACCGTGACGGTGAAGTGATGGGTGCGATAAAGATGAATAAACAATTTCTTGCGAGGATGGTGGTCTTTTCACTTTTCGCGCCGTTTTTCGCGCCGTCATTCGGATTATTTTTCGGACTATTCTTTGCTCAAAGTTCGAGCGCTGGCAACTCGGTCTCGGCGCTCATGAAGAACGGCACAGGACTCGATGCCAGAGGACTTGCACGTCCTGTCTCAGACCCACTCCGTTCTCGCAACGGAGGCCCGGCATTTGTACCCGGCGAGGTCTTGATCAAATACAAATCAGGAACAAGTTCTACGACTAAATCCGATTCGTTGAGGGCCAAAGGTGCAGTTCGAATCAAGTCTTTCGCGGGCGGCTCGGTTGAGCATGTTAAAATTGACGCGAGCACATCGGTCGCCGATGCCCTCGTAAACTACGCACGAGATTCAAATGTAGAATCCGTGCAGCCGAATTACATTTATCATCTGCTTTCAGTTCCAAATGATCCGCAGTTCACTCAACAGTGGGCGCTTAGCAACAGTGCTCAATCTGTCGGCGGAGCCGACTACAAGACGGGTAATCCAGGTGTTTTGGGCGATGACATGGGAATGGAAAAAGCTTGGGACTACCGCACCGACTGCAGCTCAACAGTTGTTGCTGTCGTCGACACCGGGATCAATTACAATCACGAAGACCTTGCGAGCAACATGTGGAATGGTGGAGCAACCTATCCCAATCACGGCTACAACTTTGTCGATAACAACAACGATCCGTTGGACTACAATGGTCATGGCACGCATGTATCGGGAGTCATCGGCGCCGTCGGCAACAACGGAAAAGGTATCAGCGGCGTGTGCTGGAAGGCGAGCCTTATGGCTGTGCGTGTGCTTGACGCAGCCGGAGCAGGTACGACTGCGAGTGTTGTGAACGGTCTTCAATTTGCGGCTGCAAATGGCGCGAAGGTCATCAATATGAGTTTAGGCATGACGGGCAGTGATCCAGCTCTACTCGCGGAGATTAACACCCTTGCCACGCAGAACATC
>JAYVND010000150.1:0-2071 GCA_043758635.1 Bdellovibrionales bacterium | reverse complement strand
GCCGAATGCAGAACCAGTTTCGTTAGTCTCATTCAGCATCCTTAATTTTGAGAGATAGGTTGAGCACGGCCGCCTGCTCCCTCAGGATAGCGAGTGCTTGCTAGAGTTAAGAGCTCAAGGCTTGAAGCATCCGGCGTTTCGCTTTTGATCTTCTCAAGCAGCGCCAAATCTTGCGGGTCAGTGGTGAAGAGCCAATACTCAAGTGGAGTCGATTCAATCCGAACAATTTGTCTTTTGTCTTCGCACAACAAAAAACTCTCAGAGAACTTGCCCTTTACAGATTCAAGCGACGCGATGAGCGCCATCTCACGCTCATTGAGTTGAAGAGCCTCTCTAATACTGTTTTGGTCAGCACCCTTCTGTTTTAGGATCCACTTGACCGATGAGTTCGGCATGATTGCACTCGCAACTCGACTCTTAGAGAAGTCATCGATCGTTTGCGAGATTGCGATCGCCGACGCCCGGTATTTCCGGAATGTCCGAAACACGCTTCCCACGAACTGGGCTGCCGCCTCATCCTCTAAAATCTTCCAGCACTCATCGAATACCGTGAACTTCATAATCGTTCGATCTTTCTGCACCTCCCGCCAGATGAGATCGGTGATCATGAGAAGGCAGACGGACTGGAGTTCCGGGTGGGCGTCGAGGTTTTTCATATCAAAGCAGACGAAATCCCGTGAGATCTCAATCGTCGTCGGTCGATCGACGAATCGCCCGAATGGAGAATCCTCGCACCACAAAGATAGAATACGGCCGAGCTTCTGAATGGTTACGTCCGTATGCATGAGAAGACGTGATCGCAAATTTCGGAGCTGCGGTGATTCATCCTCGCTCATTGTGTCTCGAATCAAATTTTCAAGCTCTGCCTTCTCCAGTCGCCCGAGAGATGAATGCCCGTGATCTTTCGTCATCAGCTCTACCAGAGCCACCAAAAATTTTACTTTTCTGTCCCAGTTCTCGGTGTCAGTTGGGTCGAGACCCTCGGTTGAGAACGGGTTGATGGACATGCCCTCCTTGATTCCAAGCTCCACGTATTCACCGCCAAGATTCTCGCAGATTTTTTTGTAACTGCCGCCGATATCGAGGATGAAGACTTTCGGACGCGAGTTGAGCATTTGGGCTAAGAGCGAGTTGGTGAAATACGACTTCCCAGCTCCACTCCCACCGCTCACGATCATGTTGAAATTGGTGAGCTCTCGCGAGAACGGATCAAACGTAAAGAGTGATCCTTCTCTCGTCCGCATAAGCACGTTTGGCACTTCATGCCCTCCCCAACCGCCAAAGATCGGAATGAGGTCTGTCAAATTGCTGGTTGAGAGCTTGATCGCTCGCTCTCGAGATCGCGCATTGGGGAGCGAGTATTGGCTAAAAATATCGAACGCCGCGTGCGTCTCGACCATTCCCTCAGCCCCACCTAGGCCTCGGATAGCCTGAAGCGTCTGTGAGAGTTGTGAATCAAGCTCGAACTCGTTAGCTGACCTGAGCGTTACGTTGAGGGAAACTTTGAAAACTTTTTCTCGTCCCTGAATGATGTCAGAGAGCATCGACTCGATGTCGGTCAGTTTTGCTTGGGCATCTAAATCGCTCACTCCTTTTTTACCGACAACGGACGAGTAGGCAATGCGGCGCTGAATACCGAGTGAGGCGATTTCTTTTTGTTGATCGAGAGCATCGATTGACAGATGAAGACTTGAATTGAACGGCAATGCTCGCAGCGCCTCCGCCAGTCCAGCAAACGTGCGCTCTGGCAAATTCTTGAGAGACACCACTTTATGAAAAATGTCGCCCACCACAAAATGATCAAGGCCGATGACGACATCTGTCAGGCAGAGCTGATCTCTCACGTCTTCTGTCGACTCCTTCGATGACGGATTGAAATCATGAGTGGGATTCCATTGGGTTGACAAAAGCTCCATCACTGCAACATCTGTGACCCGCTCGCACTCAACCCCAATTGTGCTCATCGCACTTTGTTGCTCGCGAATTTCGAGCTCAAATGAGGAAATCTCTTGGTCGAGGTGCGGCTGCTCTAACTCGTCTTGCTTATTTTGAAGGCGGAATAATTTTTTTC
>JAYVND010000149.1:0-2073 GCA_043758635.1 Bdellovibrionales bacterium | reverse complement strand
CTTTCAGATTCTCCATGAGGATCCGGATCTCATCGTTGGAATAAAGTCAGCCGGGTTTCTTACGGTTGCTGCTGCATGGGATCGTGAAAACTCGATTCACGCGGCTCTGACTGAATATGTTAAAAAAGGCAATGCCCGCTCCACCAAAGAAATTTTTGTCGTGCACCGATTGGATCAGGCGACTTCGGGACTTTTGGTTTTCGCCAAATCTGAACGGGTTCAGAAGTTTTTGAAGGACGACTGGAAGAGCACGGTAAAAACTTATTTCACGATCGTACATGGCCAATTGAAAAAGAAAAAAGGTCGCGTGGAGAGTTACCTCGTCGAAAACGAAGATTACGTCGTCCACTCAAGTGACGACAGTCTTGAGGGACGTTTGGCGCAAACTGAGTACGGAGTTGTACATGAAACAAGCCTTCACTCGCTCTTAAAAATCAACTTACTCACGGGCAGAAAAAATCAGATTCGTGTGCACATGGCAGACCTTGGTCATCCGGTGGTAGGCGATAGCAAGTACGGCCCTAATGGGGGCAAGCCTGTTATCGGAAGCGCTCCTGCCGATTCGCAAAAGCAAACATCCGGAATCGCTCGCGGAGATAAAAAAGTGAATTCTCCCGTCGGTGAAAAAGCTCCGGCTCGACTCATTCGCGAGATTGCTCTGCACTCATTCGGCCTTGAATTTACGCATCCACATAGCAAAGAGCGTTTTCTTTTTGAGGCGTCCCTGCCCGCATATTTTCAGCGCTTGATGCCCGCTTTCATAAAGCCGAAAACCACGGACGTTTCTCAACCGAAGCTGCAGCCACAGCCCGCGAAAGCGAAGTCCTCGATGACTGGCGACTTAAATAAATCAACTGGCTTATTAGCACAAGGCGAAGGTGAGTTGCGGAGTTTTAAAAAGAAGCCAAAGAAAGATAAATCTAGGCACAAAAAGCGGTAGGCATTTCAATTTGCGTCTACTCAAAAATCTGAGAAAATTCACTAGGCCCGGCAGAGGCCCTCATCTATCCTGCATTTATTGCGGCCGAGCGCCGCTCTCAATGTGGGGGCTTTAAGATGGAACTTAAGAGACTGTATGATGACAAAACAATCATCGATTGGTTAAACACAAAGTACGCAGACAACTTCCATGCCAATTTCTACGACCCCGAACGCACTGAACTCTTTGATTCGAGCGTCGCGCAGTTGGCGGAACTTGGCGAGAAACGTAAAACGGCGAAGGATGCAACCGAGCAGCTCTTTATCGATTTCCGTTCATCTGAAATTATCAACAGCGTTCAAAAAGAAATCACCAACTCACTTCGCCTGTCGGATTTAGGAGTGATCGGACTCTTGCTCGCGCAGATTTCAAAACACGAGAAGCCGAATGTTCCATTGGAGTTCTGGGAATATCTCGAGAATCAGTATGATGCCGAGAAGCGTGCAAAAAAAGATCGTTGAAGCATGAGTGCACCAGAGTGAGGCACGCATTGACCCGGACTTGGCGAGGCGCGATACTTGGCACACGAACGGGTGGTGACAAATGATTTTGACGACACTTTTGACGACACTTTTGACGACGCTCTTATCGAGCTCACTTTTCTCAGCAGTTCTTCATTCCTCGACGTCTCTTGCAGCGCCTTCGAGTTTGGGCGCCAAAGCCGAAGAAACGCGGGTTCAAGCGGCGGTCGCCAAAGAGAAAAAAATCTTAAACCAATACTCGTTAGAAGAACTCAATCTTGCGGGTACCTATCTGCTCGCTGTGTTTGAAGGATCGCTTGACGGAAAAAAAACAAAAATTCTTGAATGCGATCCCTCACCCGAAAAAGCGCAGCTGTGGTTATCGGGTCCTCTCCACGCGTTGATTGATGAGAAGACCGAGATAGAAGGCAATGCCATGTCAAAATCTATCGAGCGGGATTTAAAAAAATCGGATAAAAAATGGCACAACTGCGCTGATCAGTGTCAATGTGCGAGTTACATGGCGGTGGTCGAGCAAATCGTGAATGCGTCCCAGGCAGTGGGCGATGATTCGGCTGGCAAAAAAGAGAAATCAAAAAAGCTTTCAGTGTCCGATCAGAATCGCCTGAAAAA
>JAYVND010000148.1:0-2073 GCA_043758635.1 Bdellovibrionales bacterium | reverse complement strand
AAAGTAGTTTGAAAATATCGCGAGCACGGGATCGTCCCATAATGAGTTCCTGAATAAAATCCAAAGACACTCGGGATTTTGTCGCCCTTCTGTGTCGTCCTTCGGTGTCGAAGGCTGAGCGAGTTTGAGAAGTAACCTGGAGGGGAACGTGAAAAAAGCATTGTTGATCGAAGATTCCGCGGAATATCAGCTTCTCGTACGAGTGGCTCTCGCAGAAAGCTTCCAAGTGCATTCCGCTCATGACGCAACCGAAGCGGGTCAGGAGCTGCTTAAAAATACGTTCGACTTAATTCTTATCGATGTTGGACTTCCGGGTCGAGACGGCTTGGCACTCTGCGAAGAGCTGCGCCGCGACTCTCGATTTGCTAGCACGCCGATTCTCTTTGTGACCGGCCGGCGCGAACCCAGTGACTTGGTGTCGGGTTTCGCTGCCGGTGCCGACGATTATATTTTCAAACCGTTCCATCCGGAAGAGCTCCGGGCTCGGGTCGAGGCGCGTGTGAAACGTGCGAACGCTTCGCCAATCAATCACGATCATTTCTGGAAAGCGGAGCTGAGGTTTTCAATTGGTCGCCAGCGTGTCACTCAAACCACGGCCGAGCACGAGCGCGATTTGGATTTGACGCCAAACGAATTCAAAATCCTTTACCACCTCGCGAAAAACGAAGGCCGGACCCTCGCGCGTTCCGATATTTTACGAGAGGTTTGGGGTGAAAATCTACATGTCGTGGAGCGCACAGTTGACAAGCACATCTGTTCACTACGCCGCAAGATGGGAAGTGCCGCTCATTATGTGGCATCGGTTCCGGGCGAAGGCTACGTCTTTGCAGCAGCAGTCGCAAACCGCTTGAATCTGAAAGTTGTCGAGTCACATTCAGGTTGATTCGTGGGATTCATGTCGAACTTGAGCTGATTCATCCAGATCATCGGATAATTCTTCAATTTCGAAAACACGGCGTTCGACAGAGCGAAACTTTGCTTTGTGAATGGCGAAATAGGATGAGGCAAAAATAATTCCGCTCAAAAAACCGTAGAAATGCGCTAAATAACTTGTGCTGGCTTTAAATGCCTCGGCCGGCATGAAAATTAAAAAAGCCACGCCGAGTGCGCGCACAAGCCTTGTGCCGAGCGACTTTTGGCGATTGAGCGCAAAGTAGAAAACCAGCCACGCACCGCCCATCCAGTAAACAACTCCTGATGCGCCGACAAGGGTGGTATCGGAAGCATATCCCTTTAACACGAACCAGTTCGTCACGCCACTGATGACAAAAGCTGCAACGGGTGAAACCCAAGGGCCGAAGTATCCATACAGAAAATAGCTGAGAATGAAAAACAAAAATGAATTTGAGGCCAAGTGGCCAGCGTCGGCGTGAGCGAAAAGTGAGGTCCAAAGTTGATAATAGCGGTGCTGCTGAAAAACGCTCTCCCCGGTTGCCGCCATCCAACTTCGCGCGCCCAAGACATCGCTCCAATACATCAAACTTGCGAGAGCTAAACAAAAAGTCATGATCGCGGCCACGAGTGCACTCTCGGCTCGAGGCTCAAGCGTGAGCCAAGTCTGCGTCAATCGCCACCGTCCTGGAGTTGCAACATGATTTTCGATCAGCGCGATCTGCGGTTGACCTGCTTCAGTAATCAGCGAAAATCGACTGGCATCAAAAACGGGCGGGGTTGTCATGGTGGCTGTCTCCATTCCAAGATTATGAGGATCTTCTGAACGTGCGCAAGGTGCCCATTTACGGCAGGGGCAATTCTTGTGGAGCCACCGATCACTTTTTTTGTGTGACGATCGAGGGAGTTGAAATCATAAGCCAATTTCCTATGATTATTCTCTCGAGGAATGGGCGGCTCAGGTACCCCGAGGCACGACGTGGGAACCGGAGCGTGTTAAAATTCTCAACCTGACACAGCCGCCGACGACGCCGAAGCGTCTAGATTCAACAATCGTGACTGGACCGGTTCGCGAGTCCGACCGATAAAGAGAAGTGATCGCTATTCAAGTCCCAGGCGGAGACGGCTGCAGATCACTCTTTGGATTTTCTGGAGAGAATGGGTGGATGAGTTTGGAGACAG
>JAYVND010000147.1:0-2075 GCA_043758635.1 Bdellovibrionales bacterium | reverse complement strand
TTTTCAGGTTGAAGCGGATCATATTCGGCCGTGGGCGCTTGGTGGGACTCACCAGTTTGAGAACCTGCAATGTCTGTGTGGCCAGCACAATCGGCATCGTGCGGAGGCCGTGTTCGGCGCGCGTCAGACATATTGAAGTTGGAAAAAAAGCGATTCGCACGGGCCACGCGTGTCGGGCCACGCGTGTCGGGCCACGCGTGTGCTGGGGTGTTGCGGGCGAATAGAGTCGGAAGGCTTGGTTGAAGATCTGTTTACAAAAAAAAGAGCACGGCTCGTCCGGTGCATGAATTTGATCAACATCTGGTAACTGGCGAGGCAGGGTCCAAGAATCGGATGCCACGAGAAAATCTCGCGAATCGTATCTCGACCTCTCAAAAGAACCAAGTGTTTGGACTGTATCATTGTGAGACGGAAATGTTGAAAGACTCGATTTTATTCGCACAAACCAAAGGCTAGGAAATATCCTGGCTGACCTGACCTAGCCGAAAGTTTCTCAATGAGACGTTTCAAACGTCCGATAAAAGAATGGGATACGTAATGTAAGCATGAGATCGACCGCAGATTTAATTCACACAAGTCGACTTGTAGCTGAAGGCAGGGTGAGATCGTGAAGATGAAAAACGAAGATCAAAGATCGAGCGCATCGCTTAACGGCAAGCTCCAAAAAATTTTCACGCTTTGTGCAAGCTTCATTCTTCTTTTGAACGTGACGGCGGTTCAGGCGGCGCTGGTTTCAACCAACCCAGAGGTGGTCGACACTTCGTCCCATTCGACAACAGTCTCGCCTAAAGTATCGCAGTTTAATAATTATCATGTGAGTACGATCGGCTACGCGCAATTCGTCAAGCTTCACCGTCGCGAGCAAGTGCTGTATATCGAGACACTTCGTTACGGAATCTTGGAAGCAGAGACGGCGCAGTTCAATGCGAATAAAAAATCGGCGACCAGTGAACGTACAGGCTCGACAAAAAACGCGAACTTGAATTTAAATTTTCACGCGATTGCCGAGGTTGGCGAAGATCCGGCGTCTGATAAAGATAAATTTAGTTTATTCACTAAATTTCTTTCTGACGGAATCTCACTTAAGTTTCGATTCTTGAACCAGCTTGCGACGCTCGGTGATTTCAGATCAGCAGATGCATGGGGTGCGGCTGAAGGCGCCGCTTGTTTTTATGCGGGCTGGGTCGGAAGGGTCGGAGCCGGCAGCGGAGACTGTGAAGTTGATGAGACAATCACAGGTCCCCGGTCATCTGGATTGGTGAAGTGCAATCCAAGAGCCTACGGTTATCGCACGGTTCAAAAAGGTACCAATCAGTTAGAAACCGATCAGAATTGTGATAACAATGCGGCTAATGCAAATGACGTGGCAAAAGCGTTGACGCTTCGCTCGAGAGAGTCTGGTAATTCTGAGTTTCACGATCGTCGCCGAGCGAGCATCGGAGCCGACTGGAACTCGTACAACCAACAGATTGCGACGATTTGCAAAGAACGCTCGTCCGAGGTCTCATGTGTGGCCATTCAGAAGCGGCTCGCGGCCGCCAAGCCTGTCATCGATGCGGCGTCACGACCGCGCGCGGGCACGACGACTGCTCCGCCGACGACACCTCCGACGACTGTGCCCGCAGCCGCCGCGGCTCACGGGGCCAACGAACGTAATGTCGCGCCAGCAGCTGCACAACCTGCACTTTCTACAACGCTTGCGCCTACGCAAGCCGCGGCGCCACCAGCGCCAGCAGTGGCGGTAGCCACAATTCCCGATGCAATCCCAGCTCCGCGAGTCACCGCTCCAGACCTTGGGGGGCCGGCAGTGCCAGTCGGCGCGGCGGGAGCCAATGCGCCGACGGCAGCTGCAGGTGAAAGACAAACCGTTCCGCCATCGGCCACTTCGGCTGCTCCTGCAACAGGAAGGTCATCGCAAACTCGAGGAGCTCGCAGAGCGCGCACGGCACGGGGAAATTCAGTGGGAGCCGACACGCGTTCACCGTCGGGCGCGATCCCTGTGACAGGAGCTGGTTCAGGCACGGGATCACGCGGCCGGGCTCGAGCTCGTCGCGGGGCGGGCCAACCTCGAACGG
>JAYVND010000146.1:0-6655 GCA_043758635.1 Bdellovibrionales bacterium | reverse complement strand
TTCGTGCGCTCCAGCTCTCTTGCTCGTCTGCACGACAGTCGCGAGAGCCCAACGCTTGGTTTTGCTCAAGGGACGTGTGTGGTAGATGCGAACTGTATCACCGATCTTCGCAGTGTTTTTCTCATCGTGAGCTTTGAAAACGGAAGTCCTTCTCATGTACTTGCCGTATTTTTTATGACGAACGAGGCGGTAGATCAAAACCGCAATGGTTTTATCCATTTTGTTGCTGATGACTTCACCAACAACTTCGATCCGACGGCCGCGTTCAGCTACTTCAGGTGTTTTCATATTTCAATCAACCTTCCAACGTGGCTTTTAGCGCAGGCTTTTTTGAAGCCATTGCCAATTTGATGCGAGCTACGTCACGACGAGCTGCACGAATTTCCATTGGGTTAGCAAGCTGACCCATCGCATTTTTCATGCGGGCTTCGAACATCTTCAATTTCAGCTCTTTAGTTTGCTTGCGGAGCTCTTTTTCGGAGAGACCAACGATATCTGCGTAATTCATGACTACTCCCGAGCCAAAAACTTAGTTTTAAACGGAAGCTTGTGCCCTGCGAGACGGAATGCTTCTAAAGCTTGTTCACGTGTTACGCCGTTGATTTCAAAAACAACTTGGCCTGGCTTCACGACTGCAACCCACAATTCAGGGTTACCCTTACCGGATCCCATTCGAACTTCAGCTGGCTTCTTCGTCACAGGCTTGTGCGGAAACGCACGTACCCAGATTTTGCCGCCACGCTTAACCGAACGGCTGATAGCAATACGGCTCGATTCGATCTGACGTGAAGTCAACCAGCAGTCCTCAGCCGCTTGAAGACCAAAGTCTCCGAAAGCGATCGAGTTACCGCGGCAAGCGAAACCTTTATTACGACCCTTGTGCTGCTTACGATGCTTAACTCGTTTAGGACTTAACACGGCCGGCCTCCTCAACTTCTCTTTGAGATAGAACATCGCCTTTGTAAATCCAGACTTTTACGCCAATAATGCCGTAAGCAGTCGCTGCACTCGCAGTACCGTAATCGATATCTGCGCGCAATGTGTGGCGAGGTACGCTCTTCTCAGTGTAACCCTCTGTGCGCGCGATTTCGGCGCCATCGAGTCGTCCTGCAACTTGTACCTTCACTCCACGAATTCCACCACGAATAGCAGAAGCCATCGATTTTTTCAGTACACGGCGCCATGATTTACGCTTCTCAAGATCAACCGCAATATTCTCGGCGATCAACTGTGCATCAATGTCCGGCTTACGCACTTCTTGGATATTGATGTAAACTTCGTTCGTCGTGAGGCGTTGAACATCGACTTTAAGCTGATCAATACCAGCTCCTTTTTTACCGATAACAACACCTGGGCGAGCAGTTGAAATAATAATTTTAACTTTTTTCCCGGCGCGCTCCATCTCGATGCGAGCGATGCCTGCATGCTTCAACTTCGTGCGAAGGTACTTGCGGAGTTTGAAGTCCTCATGAAGGTTCTCAGCGTACAGAGCACCTTTTGCATACCAGCGTGAATCCCAAGTGCGAATCACACCAACGCGGAGTCCAATTGGGTTTACTTTTTGTCCCACTTCTTACCTCTCATCCAGGATCAAGTTGATGTGGCTGCCTTTGCGACGAATCGGCGTCGCACGACCTTGTGCACGTGGGCGAAAGCGGTTGAGCGATGGACCCATGTCAACCGATACGTGTTTGATGTAAAGGCTATCGACATCGACAACTTTCTTTTGATCAGCGTTTGCCACGGCTGACTCGATCAGTTTTTTGAGGTGAAACGCTGTTTTCTGCGGCATGAATGCCAAGATTTTAAGCGCTTCGTTCACGTCTTTACCGCGGACCAGGTCCACAACTGTACGTGCCTTTTGGCTACTGACTCTCAAATTTCGGAGCTTTGCATTAACTTCCATAAATCAACCTCACTTACCCGGCGCGCCCTTAGACGCTTTTTTGTCACCGTGGCCGTGGTATGTACGAGTCGGTGAAAATTCACCTAACTTGTGGCCAATCATGTTTTCGGTTACGTACACAGGGACGAACTTCTTCCCGTTGTGCACGGCAAAAGTCAAACCAACTGTCTCTGGAAGAACAGTCGAGCGGCGTGACCATGTCTTAATTGCCTTCTTGTCGCCTTTTTCGAGGGCCGTTGTGACTTTCTTCATCAGACTGTCATCAACAAACGGACCTTTTTTTACCGAACGTGACATTTGATATTCCCTTACTTCCGACGCTTCACAATTTGAGAATCAGTGCGCTTGTTATGTCGTGTTTTGTAACCACGGCAAGGCTGACCCCAAGGTGTGACAGGATGATGACCTTTACCGACGCCTTCACCACCACCGAGTGGGTGATCGACTGGGTTCATCGCCATACCGCGAACGGAAGGACGTTGACCTTTCCAGCGGTTACGACCGGCTTTACCCATCTTCACATTTTCATTGTCGGTGTTACCAACTTGACCAATGGAAGCCATACAGATCGACATAATTTGACGAACTTCACCGCTCGGCAAACGAACTTGGCAATACTGTCCAAGTTTCGCTACCAGAGTTGCTCCAACACCCGCACCGCGGGCGATTTGAGCACCTTTTCCTGGGCGCATTTCAACGTTATGGATGATTGTACCGACTGGGATATTGATAAGCGGCAACGCATTGCCGGGCTTGATATCCGCTGTCGCGCCAGAGACAACTTGGTCTCCAACGTTCAACCCGATTGGAGCCAAGATATAAGCCTTGTCTCCATCAACGTAGCTCACTAGAGCAATACGCGATGTGCGGTTTGGATCGTACTCAACCGAAACGATTTTTCCTGGAACGTCCGTCTTCTTACGTTTGAAATCAATCACGCGGTAACGACGCTTATGACCACCACCCTGGTGGCGAACCGTGATCGCACCAGTGTTGTTACGTGCGCCGTGGCGACGAAGTGGTTCAGTTAACGACTTGTGGGGAGCAACTTTTGAGAGCTCCTTGAAATCGAAACCGGTCATGTTCCGGCGGCTTGGGCTACTTGGGCTGTATAATTTGATACCCATGACTTATTACGCTCCCTCAAAGATGGAGATTTTTTCGCCCTGCTTCAACTTCACCAACGCTTTTTTCCATGGGCGTGGTGCACCAATGCGCGCCTGTTTGCGGAACCAGCGTCCACGGCAAACCAAGGTCCGAACGTTTTCAACTTTAACGTTGAAGGCCGATTCGATCGCGCTCTTGATATCAGTTTTGCTAGCGGTCAACGACACTTCAAATGCGTATGTGTTTGCATCTTCAGCGTGTCCTGCGTTCTTTTCACTAATCAATGGCTTTTTAATAATGTCGTACACGATTAAGCCTCCACGCCGCAACGAGCGAGAATCCGTTGAAGCGACGCAGTTGTGATAACTGCATTGTCGTACTTCAAGAGATCGTAAACGTTGAGACCATCAACAGAGTAGTAACGAACTTTTGGCAAATTGCGAGCTGCGCGCTCGAACTTTAAATCCAAGTTCGCATCGATCAAAACAGCCTTCGTGAGACCGAATTTTTCGATACGTTTGCCCAATTCGTTCGTTTTTCCTTCTGACTTCATATCTTCAACGATGAAGAGTTTGCCCTCAGATACAAGGTAAGAGAGAGCGGCACGAAGACCAGCCTGTCTTACTTTTTTAGGAAGATTGTACGAATAGTCGCGTGGTGATGGTCCGAAAGCGGTACCTCCACCTGGCATCAAAGGTGAACGAGTTGAACCTTGACGGGCTCCACCAGTTCCTTTTTGTTTGAATGGCTTTTTGCCGCCACCCGAAACGAGACCTTTTGTTTTGGTCATGTGGTTACCTTGGCGGCGAGCCGCCAATTGCCAACGCACAATCGTGTGAAGCAAGTCTTTACGCGACGGCTGTTCGAAAACAGATGCCACCAACTCAACTTCGCCTACTTTTTTCTTATCCCAGTTTAATACTTCAACTTTTGCCATGACTTACTCTTTCACTAACTTAACAAGAGTGTTACGAGCGCCAGGGACTGGTCCTTTAACAAGGAGGAGACCTTCATCGGCGATCACTTCGACGATTTTGACACTCTTGACAGTGACGGTTTCAGCTCCGAGATGACCTGGGAACTTCTTGCCCGGCATTACACGGCCCGGCCAAGTTCTGTTACCCGATGAACCCGGTTGGCGATGGAACTTCGATCCGTGGGCCGCGGGGCCTCCAGAGAAATTCCAACGCTTGATCGATCCAGCAAAACCTTTACCCTTTGAGCGCGAAGTTACAGCAACAGTGTCGCCCTTAACTAAGCTATCAATAGAGATGCGCTGACCGACCGCGAGGCCTGCAGGCAATTCTTGACGAATTTCTTTAATGAATTTTGCGCCGTTTTCAAAACCGGCCTTCGAGAGGTGGCCTTTTTCGGCTTTCGAAGTGTTGACTGCACGCTTTGGCTGCGAGGCAATCTGAATGGCAGTGTAGCCGTCGACTTCTTTAGTTTTCACTTGAGAAACAACCCAAGTTTCCATTTTCAAGACAGTCACGGGAATGGACTCGCCGTTGTCGCCGTAAATTGACGACATACCCACTTTGTGGGCGTAGATTCCATTCAACTTAACGCCATCTGCGCCAGCGGTTGTTTTTTGGTCCGCCTGGGTGTCTCCCAGGTTTTCGCTATTTTCACTCATTACTTAATACTCCTCACGTCGCCGACAATTTGATTTCAACATCAACGCCTGCCGAGAGATCGAGCTTCATGAGCTGATCAACGGTCTGGGGCGTGTACTCGAGAATATCGAGCATGCGCTTGTGCGTACGAATCTCGAATTGTTCACGAGATTTTTTGTCCACATGCGGTGAGCGCAGGACTGTATATTTATTGATACGAGTTGGCAAGGGAATCGGCCCTGCAACACGTGCTCCTGTACGGCGAGCCGTCTCAATAATTTCCCGAGTCGATTGGTCGAGAAGTTTATGATCGAAGGCTTTCAACCGAATGCGAATTTTTTGACTTTGCATTGCAATGTCCCACTCTACTTGTTGAATTTCTCTGTGATTTCGTCTGTTGATCTCGGAGCCGAAGCTATTTGATCAGCCGACTGGCCTAATCGCAGATTTTACGTAACGACGCAATCAGTGGTTTCCGAGAAAGATCACAGAGACTCAAGCAAATGAGTCATGAACATTTCAAAGAGCTCGAAGAGTTAGTCGTTACGAGTCGGCGAGTATGCTACTGGGTCGTGAGTGATGTCAAAACTTTTCACGTACAAAACTAAAAAATCTTTTCTTAAAAATTTGCGCTCTCTAAGAGGTCGAAGCCGCGCCAGAAGCCGCGCCTAAAGCGATCCAGAAGTGCTCCAGAAGCGGGCCAGAGCCGAGTCCGAATTGCTCTAGAACCTCGCCAGGAACCAATCAGCGCTGTATCGGAGCCGGCCCTCAACTCCATTTGACGCGCGCAAATGGCAACGTCAAGTTTGTGGTGTCACCTACGCAGAAGCGGCTCAAATACGCCCGAGTCGCACAAGGATTTCATTCGCAACTCGTGGTGGAACCACGGAATATTGCTTAAATTCCATTGTGAACGTGCCTCTCCCCTGAGTAAGGGAGCGAAGTTCGGTTGCATATCCGAACATTGTCGCCAGCGGAACTTCAGCGTCGACCACCTGAGAGCTGCCCCGAGCGACCATGCTCAAAACTTTTCCACGACGCGAGTTGAGGTCACCGATCACATTGCCCATAAATTCGTCGGGCGTTGAAACTTCTACTTTGAAGTGCGGCTCCAGAAGAACCGGTTCTGCCTGACGCCCCGCCTCGCGGAACGCGTTCCCCGCTGCAATCTTGTAGGCCATCTCGGCCGATGTTTCGGCATTGAAGACCGCACTCTCAAGTGTCGCTGTGAAGTCCATCATCTGGTAGCCGGCTAAGACACCGTTCTCCATAGACTCGCGAATACCCTGTTCAACTTGCGCCGCAAAGGGCTTGGGCAACGAGGTCGGCTGAACATTATTCACAAATTTGAACCCAGCCCCGTTCGACGCAGGGCTCAATGAGATCACACACTGACCAAATTGAGTTTCTCCCCCGACTTGGCGTTCAATGTGGCCTTCCGCTCGTGACTGTTTCGAAATTGTCTCGCGGTAGGTGACCTGGGGCTTCCCAACATTCGCCTGTACTTTGTACTCGCGGAACAATCGGTCGACTAGAATCTCGAGGTGAAGCTCGCCCATTCCTGCAAGCAAAGTCTGGCCAGTCTCAGAATCAACTCGAAGCTTTGAGGAAGGATCTTCTCGAAGGAGACGCTCAAGTCCTTGAAGCATTTTTTCTTGTTCCGCTGTCGATTTTGCCTCGATTGCAACTGCGATCACGGGATCAGGAAACTGAATCGACTCGAGCACGACTGGATGCGAAGTGGGACAAAGCGTGTCACCCGTAATGGTAAACTTAAGTCCTATGACCGCACCGATGTCGCCCGCCTTCAGTTCGGCGATCTCTTCGCGAGAATTCGCGTGCATTTTCACTAAACGGGCAATTCGCTCCTTCTTTTTCTCGCGAGGATTGTAAACTTGGTCACCTGTTTTCAGAACACCGGAGTAAACTCGAACGTACGTCAATGTCCCGGCAAATGGATCGTTCGCGATCTTATAAGCAAGTGCCGCAAGATTTGAATCCCAGTCCGTTTCACAGATTATTTCTT
>JAYVND010000145.1:0-6667 GCA_043758635.1 Bdellovibrionales bacterium | reverse complement strand
AAGTCTCGGTCAACGCGAGGAAGTCATCCGCATTCTCGACATGATGTTCGTGAAATCCACTCGTCAACAAATCACAATGTTCATGTTGGCTTCAAGTTTCGGTCCGGGATTTATTGTATTCTTGCTTTTATGGAGTGAGCCGATTCTCGCCGCAGTCGTAGCATGTGCGGTCACCTTTGGCATGTGGTCTGTCCCAAAAGCCATCGTGCTCAATATGTACAACAAACGCTGCAATAAGTTCGTCGATCAAATGATTGACGGCATGACTCTGATGGCCAACGGTGTTCGTTCGGGTCTCAGCGTTCAACAATGCATGGAACGAATTCAGGAGAATTTGCCGAATCCTATTAGCCAGGAATTTGGTTTAGTCCTCTCTGAGATGCGCGTCGGGCGTAGCATGAGCGAAGCGCTGACAGCGTTAGGTGATCGGATCCCTCGACCCGATGTGCAGATGTTTGTAACGTCGGTGAATATTTTGAGCGAGACCGGCGGTAAAATGGCTGAAACCTTCTCGACCATTGTCTATACGATTCGAGAGCGGAATAAAGTTGAGAAAAAGATTGAAGCGCTCACTGCGCAAGGACTTATGCAGGGAACCATCATCACGTTGGTCCCGTTTTTCTTATTGGTTGTTTTCCTTATTGTCGATCCAAAGATGGTAATGCCTTTGTTTACCACGACCCTTGGCCTGATTGCGTTCATCGTCATGATCGCTTTGCAAGTTATCGGTGGCGTCATGATCAAAAAGCTTGTTAAAATCGACGTGTAGGTAGAAGGAGCTTTTCGATGAAACGCTTATGGACAATCCCAGTGCTAGTCGCTGGTCTCTCTTTCCCGTCGCTCAGCCACGCCATCATTGACATGAAAAACTCCAATTATTCGGAGTCGTGGGTCGACGTTTCTTTGCCAGCAAGCGGATATGCTTTGAAAGTGCAGCGCTATTACAATAGTCGCTCCATCTTCAATGGAATTTTTGGGTTTGGCTGGTGCTCGGAGTTTGAAACAAACATCGAGAAAACTCCCGAAGGTCGATTGAAGCTCACCGAGTGTGGTGCAGGCCAAGAGGTGATTTACGCTCCGGCAAAATTCTCTTCAAAAGATCTCGACAAAACCGTCAATGCGCTCGTTGCATACTTTAAAAAGTCGGATACGACGGCGACACCTCAGCGCGTAGCTCTCTTGCATGATCAGTTGATGGAAAACGCAAGCCTCCGAAGCAAATGGGCGAAAGCCGCCAGCATTCCAATTCCCGAGGTGAAAAAGGGAAGCGTCTATTCGGCTGAGAATTTAGAAGTTGAACAGATCAAGTTCGATGATGGTGGCTACACTCGCACACTATCGGATGGTTCATCACAGAAGTTTGACGTGAGTGGTCACCTCACTCACCTCTATGACAAAAATGGAAACTATTTAAAATTAATTTATGGCCCCGACAATTTAAAAGAAATCATCGACAATTCGGGCAAGAAGCTCACTTTTTCATTTACCGGTAAACGCGTTCAACAGATCACGGGCCCGAGCAATCTTCTCGTGGCTTACAAGTATAAGGGCGAAGATTTAGCCGAAGTGAAGAACATGTGGAAAAACGTATATTCGTACGATTACGATGAAACGCACAATCTCACGCACATTGGATTTCCAGATAAGACTTTTAAAACGCTGACCTACAACAAAGAAAAAGATTGGGTGATGTCGTTCACCGATCGCGCTGTGGGTGGTGTCACTTGTACGGAGACTTACAAGTACGAGATGGATCGCGTGAATCCACAAGATCACTTCTGGTCAACTGCTCTGAAGAAGTGCGGAAAAGAAGTTAAAAACGAGGCCCGCTTCGAGTTCTGGTACAAGAGCCGCAACGATGGACATAAGTACCTCTCGCGTGTCTTGACGAAGTCATACACCGACACGCTCGACGTGACGTACCATCCTGAGTTTGGTCGCCCCATCGCGATCAAAAAAGGTGGGGTGACCACGCAGTTCGCTTATTATCCGAATGGTCTGATTCAAGAGAAGAGCACGACAAACACTCGACTCCTTTACGAATATAAGAACCAGTGGAACAAAGTTTCAAAGGTCTTGACCGAGATGTTTGATGGCAAGGGCAAAAAGATCAAAGATCGCGCGACGGATTTTTCTTACGATGGGCGTGCCAACCTTGTGGCGGCGAAAAATACCGACGGTCAAGCAGTGACGTTGACTTACGATCCCCATGGACGAATCGCAACCATCGTCGATCAAGCGCGCAAAGAGGTACAGATTAAATACGATGAGCGCACAGGCAAACCATCTTCGATCAGCCGCCCCAAAGTTGGTTCGATCAATGTTGTTTACAAGCCAAACGGTGAGATTAGTAAAGTGAATAGCGATGATGGGCCGACGGTTGCCGTGCAGATCTCTTCGACGTTCAATAATTTACTCGATATCATTGCTCCAGCAACCTCTGATCTGAGCATCTAAACTTAAGGAAGACTACATGTTGAAAAGTTTAATTCTCACAGTTATTTTGGCCCTCTCCTTGACCGTGATTGGTCAGAGATCGCTTGCCGCCTACGGTGGAGCAGGAGCTGATGCACCAGCCGATGCGACGGGCACGACAACTGGTGTGACTACCGCTCCAGGCAATCCAAGCGGAGCGGATTGTGTCTGTGACGTGACGACGGCCGGGACTATTGCAAACGATCCCAATAACAACATCACTCCAGGCGGCACACGTGGTATTGATCCGGTGACTGGCAAAGCAACTCGCTGATCTCTGAGCTCTTTTCTTGTTGCTGGGCTTGTTTCTGGGCGCTTCTCTGAGCTTGTTGCTGGGTTGATCAAACCGATTGTTGGAAATCGCCAGAATAATGTTTCCTAAAATAAAAAACCGAGCTCAGCTGAGTTCGGTTTTTATTTTTCAAAGCACGTCTCAGTTTGAGACTTTGTTCACTCACCTCTTTTCAGCAGCATTTGAAACCGGTTTTAGATGCCCGTTGTAAAAGGGCTGTCGACTCATTAGACACGGTGCCGGCTAGGGCCGTCGCTTATTGTTATTCAGCACATCGGAAGCGACGGCATACCGCCTAAGTATTTGAAACTACTTGGCTTTAAAAACGGCTCGAGAAGAAATTCCATGGCACACTTCTCGTATAGGTAATAAGGTAACATCGCGCGACGGACGCGGCGATGAGCAGGACTTTTGGGTTGAGAGTGTTGGTGAGCAAAGCGTCTCTCGCATTTCACTTTGGTGGAATCGGTACAGACGCGCTGACTGACGTGGCTCTCGGCGAAAAGTTTGTGCGTCGAAGAACGTCATGCAACCGAGGAGAGATTTATGAAAAAGATTTTGTTGTTTGCAATCGCAGTGATTTTTGTTGTGATGAGCCTTGTTCAAGCCGCTCATGCTGATGACTGCACAGCATCCGTAAGCTCGGGCACATACGGCGCGCCAGCCGAAATTCTACCCAACGTAGCTGGAAATGTTAAAACTGCAAACACACCAGCTCAAGGTGTCGTTAGGCATTGAGTCACCCGGACTCATTCAATTCGCGTCATCTGAATTCCCCGAATCGCTCGATTCTTCTCGCGATTTTTGTCGCGAATCATCGCGTGAATCATTTCGCGCTGCCGCTCGTTCGAGGTTTGCCGTTGTGCTGCGAGCGTGATGATCGCGAAATTTCGAAGGATTTGGAGATCCGTCCGATGAACTATGTAATGTTCCGTCTGACGATCTTAAGGACCAGAACGATGTTTTCGTCAGTTCGCCGACGCCCGCCTTCACTCGCACCCAATTGTAAAAATCGAGAGAAACTTTGATTCCACCGTCAGCCACTCCGCGCATCAATTCCGTGATGGCTGAATTCTGAATCCAGTTGTGCGTGCTAGCTTCAATGGTATTTGAACCAACTCGAATCTGGAGTAAAAAAATCACAACGATCGTGATGGCAAACGACTTAAAAACAAACTTCACATCTTCCATGAAACCTCCTGTTTCATTCCAACTAAATCGTTCTAGCTTCTTTTTCTCGTGCGCGATGGGGCGCGATAGACGCACTGACCGGCTCTCAACGAGCTAAGGCTTGATTAATTATATTCAAAAGTTCATCGCCCTTAAAGGGCTTCGTGAGATAACTGCAACAACCAGCCTCTAACGCGCGCATGACCATGATTTCCTGGTCGACAGTCGAGCACGCTATGATGCGGGTCCCAGGCAATTGCTCGAGAATCTCTTTCGTTGCCTCAATGCCGCTTTTTCGTGGCATGATAATATCCATGAGGACAACATCGGGCCGATGCTTGAGCACGAGTTCTATCGCCTCGATGCCGTCCTGGGCTTCGGCAACGATTGTGATTCCGTGCTTTTCAGCAACAAACCGAACTATTTCTCGAATGAATGGCGCGTCATCGACTACTACTAACTTTATCATCGTGATCCCATTATATTCTTGAGACCCTCAACGCCCAAACGGATAATGAACTTCCATGAATGTTGGCCACTTTGCACTTGAGATCCTAAAGGTCATTTCGCACCTCCACGGTGCGACGGCCTATGGGACTATCATCGGCATTTTGCTCATCTGCGGGCTTGGAATTCCGATCCCAGAAGACGTCACTCTCCTCTGCGCGGGTTTACTTGCTTCTGCTGAAAGCATCACGCTACCAGGCGCTCTAGCCGCGGGTCTCACGGGAGTGATTGCCGGTGACGCATTTCTGTTTTTAATGGGCCGCAAGTACGGCAAACGCGTATTTAATCTGCCCGGGCTGCGCAATATTTTTACACCCGAACGAGTCGCCGCCGCCGAGGCGCGCATTCGACAAAACGGTCCATTTATTTGTTTCATCGCGCGTTTTTTACCTGGACTAAGGTCGCCTGTTTTTGCGATGGCTGGCGCCCTCGGCGTCAAGCGTCGCGTCTTTTTCATGCTCGATGGGACCGCGGCGATGATCAGCGTCCCAATTTGGGTTTATCTCGGATTTCTTTTTGGCAGCAACTTGGATGAAGCGGTTCAAAAAGCGGAGCATATTCAAAAATATATTTTTGGAGGAATCGGCACTCTGATTCTTTCGTATGTACTTTTCCGCTTTTGGCGCAGACGTCGTCGCGAAAATCTAGAAGCGAAAAAAGCGCTTGCAGCAAGTCAACTGCCCCAACCGTAACCCATCTGCAGAAGCACCGCCGAGTTCGTGACACTCACACCATTCGGAGTCGTCTTACTCGACGGGTCGGGGACGCTTGCGTCGCCAGTGAAGAGATCTTTCTCGACTTGATAAGTCACGCGCCAAAACATCGAACTCGACGGACTGAGTTGCCACTGGCCTCCAACTAAAAACTCAACGGCGTTGGCATCAGCGTGGCCACCTGACTTAAATCCAGAGGAGTTTGAGCCTTCGTGGTGATACATCTTGGGAAGCAACGAAAATCCAAGATTCCACGCGTAGCTACGATGACTTGGGAACACACCTAAGACCGAGAGTTTCGCGCCAGTCGTGTAAAGATCCGCGCGAGACAGAGAATCTTGCGGAACGCTGAGATGATATTGATAGTAGTCTGCGCCCCAAACTAAATAGGGGAAGCTCAAATCACGAGTAAAAAAATCGCGATAACGGATGCCAAGTGTCAGCGTTTGCTGCGTCGTTGGGACAACACGTGCGGGATTGCTTCCATCGGGCAAACTTCCACTCAATGTTGCGAGGTAACTTCCTCCTAGACCGAACTCTGGCGATAACCAAATTCGTGCATCTGCATGGATGGCCGGTGCCGATGTCGAATATTTTCTAAATGAATAGGTGCTGGAAGAATCGTTGTAAAGATAGCCGGCCGAGAAAGACAGATCCAAAAGATTATTCTGTGGCGCTTTTGGAGATGCCTCGCGATCACGAGCCACCTGCTGGCGAATCGCATCGTCATCGGCTTGCGAGTCTTCGACGGCGCGTTCTGGAAGTTTTTCCGGCGATCTTTCAGATGATTTGCTTGTCGATAATTCGACCGACCTCTCATGATCATTCATGCCTTTTGAGGAGGCTGGCGTCGTCGCATGAGTCGTCGCATGCGTCGTCGAGCCGGGAGATTGGTTGGACGACGTGCCCGGCGCTTCGACAACCGCTGGCGCCGATCTCACAAGGGCCGTCACTGGCGCCGTGGTTGATCCTTTCGAAACCGAAGCAGCCTGTACCTGAACCAGAGATCCCACTGGACCATCTGACTCTACAGGCGTCGCTGACTCTGTATGAGTCGGAGAATCAACCGTGCGCAAACGAGACTTTGGCGCGCTTTCGTCTGTCGACGTGCGGGTCCTAGAAGCATCAGAGCGAGGTCGTACCGTGTACCGGCCAGAATCGACACCATTGTCACGGCTGCTCGAGCGAGCGCTTCCATTAAGCAGGAGTGCAGACGACGGATCAATCTGCGCCGAAGATTTGGATGCGGCCAAACAGATCAACATAAGGAATGCAGGCCATACGAAGAGCTGGCTCTTCGCTAAAATCAGCGGACTTGCAAGCCAGCGACTCTTTTGGGCGAGAATGTTATGTTGTTTTTGCGTGACACTGAACATGGTTTTGTATCGGATCGTTGCATCTCTCCCTTGAGAGAACGATTTAAAAACAAGATCCTTTCCAGCCTTCGGTCGGAGCCTCGTAAAGCCTTACTTGAACCGCATGCAGCAAACAGGCAAAATCAAGAGGCGAG
>JAYVND010000144.1:0-19385 GCA_043758635.1 Bdellovibrionales bacterium | reverse complement strand
GTTGCTCACAACTACCGTGGCGGCACGCGCCAGATAACTGACTACTCGGACCAATACGTCTTGGGGGCGGAGTTCAATTCCGACAAGCTCGGACTTTGGCATGGAGCGCAGGGAGCCATCTTCTTTACCGATCGTAACGGGAACAACCTAGGTGCCGACGCTGGAATCCGAAATAACATGCTGATTTCTGAAGTCTACGGCCGCGGGCAAACGTGGCACGCGACTCGTTTCTCGATCAATCAGAAATTTTTAGGCGACTCGCTCGAAATCAGAGTCGGTCGTCTCACATTCGGCGAAGATTTTGCGAGCTTCAGCTGTGAATTTCAGAACTTAACTTTCTGCGGTGGCCAGCCCGGAAACTTGGTTGGTAATTACTGGCTCAACTGGCCAACCAGCATTTGGGGAACGCGCGTAAAGTATCACCTCTCGAACGAACTTGCGTTGCAAGTGGGTGGTTACCAAGAGAATTCAAACTACGTCGATGACCGCTGGGCACAACGCCATGGTTGGACTCTCAACAATCCAGAGGGATCGACCGGAACGGTTCTACCAATTGAGTTTAATTGGACTCCGACACTTGCTCATCAACCTGGCATTTACCGGTTCGGCGCATGGTACAACACTGTGCCAGGAACGGATCTAGGCGATCCTACCTCGAAAGCTCAACGCTACGGTGTTTACGTCAGCATCGAACAACAAGTGACCGGCACCAAAGATGTTTCGGGCTTCCTTGTATTCTTGAATGCGACCCAAACTGATCCTAAAACGGCAGCGACGGATCGTCAGATCTCGGTCGGTATGTTGTACAAAGGAATGTTCTCAAGAGTTGGAGATTCGCTAGGCTTTGCGATTGGCGAGACAAACAACAACAGCCGTTACGCGGACTATAACCAGGCGCACGGACTCAAGGCCGTCGGCGATCGCGACGAGTACGTCAGCGAATTCTTCTATGGTTACTCGCCGATTCCTTCAATCACGCTTCGTCCGAACATGCAATTCATAGCTCAACCAGGCGGTATTGCATCGAATCCAAATGTATTCGCGCTCGGCTTGAAAACTGTCGTCGCATTCTAGACGTTGCACTTGAGACGTGGCATGCTGAGCGTCGCGTTCTCAAAGAGTCCGATAACTTTTGAAAGATCAGCGCCGGATTCATTCTGCCTGATCTTTTTGTTTGGTCTCGATATACTGATGGCGCATCCACAATCGAATGAACTTAAGCTCAAAATCTTGCAAACCAAAGAATACGAAATGGCAAAGAAACGCTTTTTTGCCATCCATTTTCTCCGTGAAATTGCATTGAGCAACAAGCGTCGGAACGTCCACCTCATTTGCCATCCAAAATACAAATTCACGGAATTCACCAAGCGCGATCTCCCTACCATATTCTATAACTAGCCCGGCCTCGCTCACTTGCACCATTTTTACCGGATTGGACACGTGAATATTCTGCTCAAACTCGCGCCGAGCCTCAAAGAGCTCTTCTTTCGCGCGCAGTGCAGGCCAACGCTGCTTGAGCCCCTTCATGAAGTACGACTTGTTGAATGGATGATAGAAAACATCCTCACAGATCGGACTTAGTTCGAGCTCGATCTTCTCAGTGAATATTTTTGGGCTCAAAATGAAAACTGAAAGTTTTAGCTGCGGAAATGAATTGAGAATTGCTCTCATTTCAGCCACTTCATTGCCAATCACATTCGTACGATCAACGAAAACAAAACGCCGAGTTTGCGAATCAGCTGCTATTGCCTCACCCAACCGCTTTGCAAGTTCTGGCAAGCCCGGTACCGCATGCACGGGGTGATCGTAAAACCTCTCAACCGTTGGCTGAATCTCTTGGCAGAGTGTGCTTTTTGGATGAGTCACGAAAATAAATTCAAAACTAGTTTTCGCAGCTGGCTCACCCGATAACGAAAAATTTTTGCTCTTCTCGCGAACAAGCTTTTGCAAATTGAAAGATTGCTGCTGATCTAGCGCGAAAAACCGCAAGTAAACTTGCACGGGCACCGCCGCGTTGTCGGCAGTTAAGACCTGCGCGAGAGCACTTCGATGCTGATCGGTCTCGAGAAATCCTGCGTAATATTTTGAAATTTTTCCGGTATCGGCCGGTTGATCTGAAATCGTTTGAAATCCGACTTCGGTAATCCTAGTTGAGACAATTTCTTTGAGCATTTCGACTTGAGCATCGAGCTTAAGATTATGAACATAGTATTTCTTAACAGAATGGCGGCCAGAAAAAGCGATCTCAAGCATCTGGCGTAAGACGATTTTATCGAACGGTTTATAAACAAAATTGTTTACAGCTCGGTTTTCAAAACGCTTCTTATGAAGCGCATCCGCCTCATAGCCTGTGAACACAACGCCAAGGTTGTCCTCATTCATTGCAAGACCCTTTTGCACAAAGAGCGCTTTGAATTTTCCTACGAGTTTGACGTCTTTAAATTTCCAGGTCTCAACCGAGGTCACGATGCCTAGAAAATGATCCGAAGGTGTTGGAGGTTCAAGCTTCGGATCATGTTGTGCAAAGCCAGTCATCCAGTCGAGAAAGCTTTTGCTTTCTTGAAAGCGAATGATCGCAATCTTTGGCTCGATCAGCGATACCGCTTCCGCGATCTGCTCAAAGAGCGCCAGGTCCTCTTCAATGACGAATATCCAGCCCATAAACAATCTTAACATGCTGGAGCGGAAGGCGAAAGCCCAACGACTTAGGAATTTAGTCCGAAGTCGCACTCAGCGGATGCCCGTCCACTCGAAACTGAAACAAAAAGTACGGCGGCACGCAGACTCCGCGCTCCTTCTCGTTTCCTTCCGCGCAAATATAATCGTCACGGCATGGATCGGTCGCAGTGCAGGCACGGAGACCAACTTGCGATGAAAAATCTCGTAGACAATTTAAAAAGTTTTCGCCTTTTGCCAAGCACGCATTGAATCCTGCTTTTGAGCCCGGAAGTGGTCCACATGAAGCCTCTGACGTCAGGTGGCCGCAATCTTTGAGGTGCAACATCATTCCCGGAAATCCTCCCGTACGCGCCCCCGGCGTCGCGCTCTGTGGCTCGCTCGTCCAATGTTCGGTGTCGAGAATTTTCACTTTCGAAGCCAGGGTATAGACATCCACTCCGTGCGATTTTGTTGTCACGCGGCCCGTTTCGCCGGGGTCGCCGACTTGTTGGCCCGTCGTCGGAAGGCAAATGCCAAGTCCACGTTCAACATCTGAATCTAAATTGTTTTTGCAGCTCAGACCAGAGTCGCAGATCCAATCTTTGAAACTCGCATCGTGATCTAAGCTACAGTGAGCGCCCCATCCATTATATAAACCTGTTTTTGCTAATGTCTGCGAAAAGCGCTTGGCCGGATGCAAAGCGTAGCTTCGGCTAAAATCAGGCGGTTGATTTTTTCCGAGAGACTGCAGGATTGATTGGCGACGTGGTAAATCCGCATAGAAATGTGGCGAACCAGCGCCGAAAACTGAATTTCCCGGATAACGTCCAAGTGGATCACGACCCATGAAGTGAAATCCTGCAATCGTGCGCGTTTGATGACAGCCCGTGCAAGACAACTCGTCAAGCCGGCGCTTGAAGCCTTCGGTCGAACGCACGAATTCAAAATTTTTCGCATCGCCCAGACCCGTTTGCTTTTCGAAAATTCCCTTAATTTCCTCAGCGCTCAAAATCCCATCATAGACACGGTTCGCCGAACGAGCCATTCCTCCGGGCGAAGTGGAAACTGCACGAGTTGCAAGATAAAGGTCGGGAATAATCAATGTGCCGTTGTCGAGAGCCTGGAGATTCTGGGATTGCCCGAGCCATACTTTGAAACTTTTGAGGAGATCAGGCTGAGACAACAGTTTGTCGCGATCAATCTGATTCTCGAGCTTTGACTCTAGAAATACGTGACTAGCCTCATTCCATTTAAAGACCTTCAGCAAATATTCTGCATGCCCTCCAAAATCTGCGCGCACAACAGCCGGCCATCGCACCATTTGAAGATTCGTTTCAATGCGCAAGAGCTGCCGCGGGAGAGATTTGTCGTAGATCAATCCGTTGTTAATGAGCGAGCTCGCAATCTCCGCCGGTGTTTGAGAAGCATCACTTCGAGAAATCGAAAGCCAGCGTTTCGCGACACTTGCACAAGTTTCGTCTGAGTTCTGGCTCTTGGCGCCGACGACTAAATTCAGAGTCATCGGCAAGCGAGAAGAAACTTTCTCGTTCTTGCTCATCACCGTATAGGCCAAGCGGTAAATAAATCTAATTTCTCCGCAAGTGTCGGGCTCAATGTAGGAGCGATCCATTCGGTTGACGATTCCGACCAAAGCAAATCGTGCACGCGGCGATAAAAGGTAGTTCTCATCAAAGAGACGCTTGCCGAATTTTAGGCCTACGCCAGTTTCAGGGTGCGCTTTATGATACGCATCAAACTCATTGTGTAGCGCCGCAAGAACAGGCTTGAAGGCCGGCAAATCTTTGAGTTCCGAGTTGCCCATCATTCCAGCGACAGTCGGGTTGGGAGCAAGCATTTGTTGAATGTCGAACCCACCGAGCTCGAGAGATTTTACAACTCCAGGTTCGGTGATTGCGACACCTGACTCAATCGGAAAAGAGTACTGGGCCTGAGCACTTTTGGGGAAAAATGAAATAAAAGTGAGAGCGGCAAGGGTGCTAACTGAAATCGCGCCGACAGCACTTGGCCAAATGGACTCTATGATCCGCGCTGCGAGCCCCGTCATTTTTCGAAATTCAGTAATATTCATCATAGTGTTTAATGTATGCAATCTGCCATCCACTAAGTCACCGAGATAAAACAGGTTTATGGACACTACAAATGCTGCGCAATTTGCCCGCAATTCACGCCCTGTCAGCTGTTTCGACAGGCATGTCGAATTTAGGCTCCTCTGGGTTTTTTCCGGGTTTTTTACCTGGCTTTTCCCGGGCTTTTTCCGGGCTTGCAGACTTTGGGACATCAGCGACACTTTTCCCGGGCCGCTTGCTCCAATCGCGGTGCCAATCACGTTCCAGATCGCGTTGGCGCCCGTCAGTTTATAAACAAATCAAAAGCGGTGTTCATTTTTAATAACGGCCGACATTTTGTAATAAGCGGCGCTTCCTTTGCCAAAAAGTTAGCCAGAGGAGTCCGACGCTTTGAAGCGACACACTGAACTTCAATTTCGCCGCCATTTTTTTCACGTTCGCCAAAAACTATGGCCCACGGAGACCACTGAGCCTTGAGAGCGGAGAGACGCTTCCCTAAAGAATTATTCAAAAGAATGGATACTCCAATTCCTTTCTTCTCCAAAACGCTCGCGAGATTTTCCGCATCTTTACAGAACGACTCGTGAGTTGGTAAGATCACGATCGCATCTCTCAAGAGAGATGCCGGCAAAGTCTCTATTTTCTCACCCATCAGTGCTTGGGCAATGATCGCGGGAACGACACGAGCGAGACCCATTGCGGCGGTGGCGTGTATCACGATCACCTTGTCTTGCTCGTCACTTGAGATCTTAAAAAGTCGAGCTGATGTATCATCATATTGGAGATTGTAAACCATCAGGTGCTCGAAACCTGCGTTTACGACAAGACCGCTCCTCATCGCGTAGTAACGGGGTCTTTTCCGCAGAACCCGCACGACAGTGTAACCACCTGATGCGCGAGCCGCTTCTTTTACGAATGATGGATTTTCGCAGAAGAACTCACGATCTATATCGATAAACTGCGCGTATTGATCTCCGAACCACTGTTCCAGACCTTTTTTTCCTAACCCGATTAACTCCGTATATTTTCCTAGTGAGTCTCGTTCACCGCAAAAAACATGCACATCCGGAATGGTGAACTGGCGCAAGCGATTGACCGCGCCCAGTTCGCCACGTTTCCATTTTCTCAAGCCCTGGGTGGGACTGTAGATCGCACACGGAAGTGATTTCGCTTTCATTTTGCGCCCGCGAGCCCAGCTAAACAGACCTGGATCAGCGGCATAGGAAAGGCGAAGGGAGTCGTCAGAGTCTTCGACTGTAAAAACGCGACCGTCGTCTTCGTAGCCTTTGGTCAGCTCCACGATATCTGCAACTCCACCATCGTAAACAATGGGAAAGTCCACCCTTACCGCATTTAATTCAGATAAAAACTCAGAGTTAAATTTTTCAAAGCAAGACTCAATGTAAGTCCCGCGCGGGAGCAAGGTCTGAAATCCGACAGCTGCGCCATGACGCGAAAAAATCTGCAGACGCTCCATTTCGCGGAGCACTTCGCTTGACGAGCATGACGTTACTTTCTGCCGAAGCTCGCTTCCAACGAGTTTCGCAAGAAGATCCGCCAGTTGCAGACTAATCTGAAGACTCTCGAGCGATACGTTTTCACCCATCGAGTTGAGAACAAAAATTTCCATGAACTCGCTCATGTCAACGACTCAACTTTCATCTTGAAAGGGTAGCGTTGCGCAAGATCCAAAATCTTTTTAAAAATTTGCTCCTCGCCCTCGGCCCTCAAAACCAGGAATGTGCACCAAGACGGGTACTTTCCATCAAAATAATCTCCATCTGCTTTAAAGCTCCGCGCACTGATAACATCTGTCTCCGCGCGTAGCTGATCAAGCGCTGGCATCTGCTCGATCGTTCCTGCTGCGAGAGGGGCAAGATTGATCCATGCAACTTTTCGAATTTCTGCGAGTGATATGTTTTTTCTGCAGTTGGTTGTTCCGCTATTGATCTGTCCCCAGTTGGCTGAAACCGAGTTCACTGCGGCTTCGTAGGGTGATTTATCGATACTCGCTGCAACCATGTCCATCACCCCTCCGCCAGCCGGCCGCGAAGCAACCTCCGAAAAAATAAGATTGCCTGTTGACCGCTCTTTAAAAAACTCGAGATGAGTAAACCCCGAATCAATTTGCAAAGCATTGTTGACCTCTGCTTGAAGGCGAATGGCCTGATCCATCAAAATTGGATCCTCACTCATCGAGACAATCATTGAACCAAAAAAGCAAGGCGTGTCGACAGTTTGCAGAACCGGCTTAAAGTATTTGCTCACAGTGAAATAGTCAGGACGGCCATCCTCCCAGTGAGCATCGATATGAAATTCGTCACCGTCTACATAGGACTCGATAAGGTATTGCTCGAGCTCGCCCTGAGCTTTTTGGACATACGAAAAATACAGCTCTAAATCTAATTCATTCTTCAAAACACGAGTCGATTTCGCACCTGCGGCTGAAACAGGTTTAATCACAGCTGGATAATGCACGCGACTTCGGACAAGAGAAAGATTTGCGATCTCCTTCAACCCCAGCAGTACATACGGTGCAACGGCGACTCCAAACTTTCTGCATTCCTCTTTCATTAAGAACTTATTGCGTGTAACCGCGGCTTTTCGAATAGAAAATCGTTTCACTTCTATAAGATCCGCAAGCAAACCAGCGGCCATCTGTCCACGTTCTGTCGCTCCAAAAACTTTCTCGACTCGATATCCGCTATTTTTGATTTCGGCCGCGACCAACGCGAGCTCTTCCAAAGAATCTACGCTTTTAACCCGAAAC
This sequence comes from Bdellovibrionales bacterium, assembly GCA_043758635.1. Taxonomy (GTDB): domain Bacteria; phylum Bdellovibrionota; class Bdellovibrionia; order Bdellovibrionales; family JAMPXM01; genus JAYVND01. The sequence goes on along the minus strand of JAYVND010000144.1, from coordinate 11,870 downwards.
ACATCCACCATTTGTCCCAAAAGCGTTTCATCGAGACGTCTATTTTTAATATCGTAGCTATCAATAACTAAAATTAATTTTGCATTTTGAGCGAGCAACGCGCGCACCATGTCTTCGCGCCAAGTCGATAAAATAATCATTTAGAAACCTCATTTTTTTGAATTTTGTGCCCACATGAGTCCGCCCAAATCTCGACTGCCAGCACGAATCTTCGAGTATCCAATTCTCTCGAAACCGGCAGCGTAAATTGCCTGGATCCACTTTTCTCGAGAAACAAAACCTCCGCGATCCCACCAGCCATCGAATATTCCAAACGCTGCATTCAACACCCATGGCTCTCCGTCTCTCACCATCGGCTGACCTTCTCCAATTAAAAGTGTGCCGCCGGGATTAAGCATCGTTCGCAAATGAGATAGCGACGCCTTGATATCTTTAGCGCAGTGGAGGGCATTGACCCCAAAGATCGTGTCGAGTCCCGTCCATTCGCCAGGAGCGTCGAAATCGAAGCCGGCTGAGAAACCACCGTAATTATGCTTTTCTAAAAGTCGTGGACATTTATCGGTGCGTGTGAGAACTGCGTTGCTGCCAATTCTAATTAAACGACTTGTGTTTCCGACACCCGCTCCGAACTCTAGGGTCTTAGCATCAAGTAGAGATTTACTTGCGAGAAGGTCTGAAGCTGCCGATGCGTACGTGCCCATTGGCGGCTCCGTCATCAATCGCTCCCAAAGACCGGGACATGAGCGCATCATCTCTTCACCAGTGATCAAACCAGATGCAAAACACTTCCAGTTGTCGTCGATCAGAGATAGAAGTTCTGCAGCGGCGCCTTCGGCTCGCGCTTTGTTTGGAATGCGCACTCGGCATCCCGCGAGAGTTTTAAGCTCACGCGCCACAAAACGACTTTGCGCAGTCAACGGCTTCTCGCCAGAGGCAATTTTGCTTTCAATAGATTCAGCAAGTTCTATCGCCGATCTAAATACTGCGTCGTACATGACAGCGTCTTCTAAAAATGAAATGAGCCCAGCGCTCATAGCTTTTCTTTTGGGTTTTCCCGTTGAGGTCATTTTGAGTGGAGCTTCGCATACCACTGCCGGTGCAAAGCGTCCCTTGTCCAGTCGTTTTAGAAAAGCGAGATCAAGCCGATGGGGCGTAATGAGACCGATGTCATCGGAGAGTATCGCGCTCGCGACAGAAACCGCCACGCAAGCTGACCCACCGCCGAGCTGGCCCCATTCTTCCTGCACATCGACGGGATATATTGTCTCCCCGCCGCGATTGATCACCTCTTTACTACGTCCACGTAGCTCGAGAAATTCACCTCGAAAAATACCTAAATCACCAGTTTTTAACCAGCCATCGGATGTGAATGCCTCGAGCGTTGCAGAAGCATTGCACCAATACCCGCGCATCAAATGCGGCCCGCGAGTCTGAACTTCTCCATTCACCAAACGTAAATCTGTGCCTGGGAGAGCGACTCCCACAGGTGGATGACGCTGAATGTAGTTTGCGATAAAATCTTCCTCGTTTAGTAGCGGCATCACCGCGCTAAAATTGACAGCTTCGCTCATTCCGTAACCTTGCACCAAGCGAGCGCCATACAAATCAAAGAATTTTTTAGCAAGCCGAGATGAAAGCGGTGCCGCAGCCGTGATTAAATACTTCAAACAAGCTGGCCACTCTGGCTTAGCGGCAACAAGCTTCTCCAGAAGAGCCGGGACAATGGACGCAGTTTGCGCACCAGACTCGTCAATCGCTTCAAAATAGGAGATTGGTTCAAATTTAGGAACAACCAGTAGGTCCGCGCCATGCAGGCAGGTGGCAATCAGAGACATGAAGATTGCGTTACAATGATAGAACGGGAGACAGCTGGCATGCACAGATCCATTTTTGAACCCGTGCTGCAACGCAACCGCGCGCGCATTGTGCTCAACCGCATCTCGAGTGAGGACAACTCCCTTTGGTTCACTTGTCGAACCCGAGGTGTAAACAATAAATCGATCTTCGCTCGGAGAAAGTGGAGCGACAGTCCTAAGTTCCTTCAACGAAACACCGTCGAACAAAAAATGCGCAAGGCTATGTGATAATACAAATTCGGTTTGAACTACACTCATTTCGGGATCAATTGGAATCGTCACGAGGCTCGAACGAAAGCAAAGTAGTAAAGTTTCTGCAAGAGCCGCATCAGATAGCATTTTTAAGGCAATGCGAGTGCCTGGCGACATTGAGCTGATTGATTCTCGAGCAATACTTTTTTGTAAACGGATTCCATTGACCATTTCACGCCTCGATTTTTGTCGTGCGTATCTCGCCGATACATGCCGCTTTGACTCCGTTAACCATCGTGCGATTCACCATCGGATGGTCGTCATGCTGTGGGCCGAAATCTGAATCGGGGTGGTAAGCTATGACATCCATCGTATTTTCGGTTGTGAAGAAGCTGTGCTCACCGCCAGCGGGAATAATGAAAACTTGGCCCTGCGTTAATGGAATTCGAATGTCGGCACCTGGGACGTCGTCATTCGGGACGATACAGTGGCCAAATCCACGTGCAACGACGCCGACGCGAACCGAAGGATGAGTGTGCTGAGTTTGTGAGATGTTCTTCGGAAAGTGAAGATGGTTGAAACATGCATCACCTTTGATGACCGGCGGAATTAACAAACTATCAGTGCAACCATCGATGTATCTCAAGCGGCCGTGCACCTCAATAGGGCCTCCAATCTGAAACATTCCATCCTGACGCATGCGACTTATAACAATCCCGCGCCCACCGCTGATTTCTGAACCTTCCGCTAGCGAGGCGTACATTCCTTGAGATAAGTGGAATGAACTCTCTTCAATTTGATTATAGCGAGAAATTTTTGCTGGCCCAGAGAGGACGAACACGAAATGTGTCGCGCCGGCTGGCAGCTTCAAGCTTTGCCCCTCATGTCCCCATCCTTGTACGAGCGTAGGATATTCGTTGTTAGATAGATCAGAGATCAATCCGTCGAAGAATGGGATAGTTACGAAATGGCGGGTCTTATGAATTTCGAATGTTCTCATTTTGTTTTCCTATTCGTTGAGCCATGTCCGATTTCCGGATGCGGCTGGTGTCAAACGAGAGGTTTGCAAAGCAGTTGCCAGATTAGTAGCGATCAAAACCGCCATAGATGAGATCCATTGTCTGGGTATATCGGAATCCGGACGGCTCGAGTCTGAAAGTCCCAAATCTGAGAACAAAGTCTTGTCCGCTTCTTCGCCCGCTTATCGGATCCAATTAAAATTGATTTGGGCCTGGCACCCGCTTTGCTCTTTCCATTTCTCGCCGGCTTAGCTTAATCGCAGAGCATCACCGCTGTTTGGTGAGAGGTTGCGTGGGTTGCACGCAAGTCGGCTCCATTTTTTACTCAACTAATTGCGTGGAGAGACGCGCCTATGATTAAGCCAGATAATTTACAACCAATCGATTCGGGCAAGCAGAGATTCGCTCTCTTATTGATCGTCGGAAATTTCATAGCACAGTTCGGAACTTTTCTTTGCGTTCCGTTCCTCGCCTTTCACCTCGCCTCACGTAAAATTGGCACGCCCTCCTCTATCGGATTTGTGATTGGCATTGGTCCACTGCTTCTCGCATTCACAGGCTTCTTCATGGGTAACCTTTCAGACCGCTACGGCAGTAAAGTCGTGCTGGTCGGCTGCGCAATTGCTCGGGCACTTTCGTTTGCCGGCTTTGCTTATGCGACTTCGATTTGGCAGTTTGCCATATTAAATGCAATCGCAGGTGCTGCACTCGCCGGAATCGGTCCCGTCTCAAAAGCCCTTCTCGCTGAACTTCTCCCTACAAAAGAGCGTGGTATCGCCTTTGGCCGCCTTTACGTGACCACCAACCTGGCTGCAGTCTTAGGACCCCTCCTTGGCGCTCAACTTTCTGCCTTCGCGTATTCCGCAAATTCGACATTCATAATTGGAGGGGCTCTCCTTCTCTTTTATGCGCTCGTTTTAGGATTTAAGCTGAAGGGCTTGGCGCTCGCTGGTGGCGGAGGTTTAACCGGTCGTCCAGGGCTTGCTGGAACAATCTCAACGGTCATTCGCGACCGTTGGCTACTCGGGTATCTAACGCTCCTATGTGTCGTGAGCATGGGCTATTCGATGATCGATTCAGTTCTTCCACAAAGCATCGGTTCACCTAAGCTCTATTCTTGGTTGCTCGTTGCTAATGCATTCGTGGTGATCATCTTCCAAGGCGGCGTGAATCGAATTTTGATGGATCGGCCGTTGAAGCAGGCTTTGAGCATCGGAATCGTCGTCATTGCATTTGGCTTAGCAGGATTTGGATTTGCCGGCGCCGATCGCGCGGGTCTGTTTATAGCCATGGGCATTTTCACTATCGGAGAAATTTTTGAGTTCGTAACATCTAATTTAATTCTCGATCTCCACGCACCCGAAGGACTTCGTGCCACTTACTTCGGAGCGATGAGCCTTCGACATGTCGGAAAGTTCATCGGACCGACAGCGGGTGGCCTCGTCATGGCTCATGCTGGGGCATCCTCAAGTTTTTATGCATGTTCAATCGTTTTGTTATTAGCGGCTGGGGCATTTTCGTATAGACGCAAATCGGTTGTCGATCTCGTGCGCGCTTGATTCTATCGAAAAACTTCACCGATTTAGTGAGTGGCACCTTAACAAAACATCCTTTAAATTCATAGGCTTCTGTGCCCCTTTGCATCGACGATCGTATTAATTCATCAAAGGCCGCCCCCATTTATAGAAGCGCTTGAGGCTTGGCACGAGTTGGCGTACACAGTCGGTCCCGGAGACAAATTATGAGCCTCGATTGCATCACGTTTGACGAACCCGTTCCTTCCGTTGAGCTCAAGCGCGACCTCACAAAACATCTTAAGCAGGGCCACCGCTGGATCTTCGCCAGCAGCTTCGACGAAAAGGCACCTGCCAAATCAGGGGTCCGTCTTCTGACTTACAAAAAAGAGACGATCGCTCTCGGGATTTGGCAGGGTGACACGCAACTGCGTTTTCGGGTCTTAGTGCTGGCCGATGAACCGATTTTCAGAAAAAACAATATGAAGCGCACGCTTGAGCTGTACTTTGAGAACCAGTGGCGCAAGGCGACTGCGCTTCGCAAAGCGTTTAATCTCGAAGTTACAAACTCGTTTCGCTTGATCAACGGTGAGGGTGATGGATTTCCAGGGCTTGTGATCGATATTTATCACGACACCGCAGTCATGAAACATGATCACACAATCATGGAGAAGACGTGGAACACCGAAGCGATTGCCGCCAAAGTTCAAGTGGCCTTGCCTCAAATTAAATGTGTTTACCTCAAGCGCCGCAACGACGCCGAAGAAAAAGGCGAAAACATCATCGGGAAACTTGAGCCGGAGGTGATCTTTTTAGAAAATGGTGTGAAATTTGCCTCCAACATCCGTGACGCCGCAAAGACCGGATTCTTTCTTGATCAGCGCGACAACCGCAAGATCATTCAGCGTTTCGCTCATGGCAAAACTGTATTAAATTTATTTAGTTATACTGGTGGATTTTCGATCTTCGCCGCTAAAGGCGGCGCGCGCGAAGTCACGAGTGTCGACATTGCAAAAGTCGCAATCCAAGCGGTTGATCGTAACTTCGTAATCAATGGCCTAAAGACACCTCACCACGATATTGCAACCGATGCATTTGCGTATCTTGAAGACCTCAATATCCAAAAGAAAAAATACGACTTCGTCATCACTGATCCTCCAAGCTTCGCGCCAAACGAGAAATCGGTTGAACAAGCCAAAGCGGCCTACGCAAAGATTTTTTCGAACTCGATCAAGCTTGTAAATCCTGACGGGTTCTTCGCGGCAAGCTCCTGTTCGAGTCATATCTCTGAGCGCGAATTCCTGGATATCTGCAAAGAGGCTTTCTCTCGTGCTCGTGCTAAAGCAACGCTCGTCCACATGGGCGCTCAGCCCACGGATCATCCCTATCCGCTGGCAATGGAAGAGCTCCGCTACCTAAAGTTCGCGCTGTTTCGATTGGACTAAATTTTTTAAGTCCACTGTTAACCCTTTCAAATAGCGACGGAGCACGAATTCTACCGAACCTCAGTCGGCGTGCGATCCTTACGGCTCTGATACTCGCGCTCACGCTTAAACTGACTCTCAGAAAGGCCGTAGCTCTCGACGTTTCCGAGTTCTTCGATCAGTGAGTTGAGACCTTTCTCGCCGTTGATGAATTCCAAGTGGGCTTGGATTTTTCCAACGAGCTGAGTGCCACGCTCCTTCAAAGCTTCGTAACGGATCGAACCCAAACCGCGCGACTCCCATTCTTTGATATAACGAGCGGCCGACTGTGATTTGCCGCTATACATCGTATTGCGACATTCTTGATCGGCTTTGATTTGGTGCCAGTTGCCAAATTGATCTTTCAATTTAACATCGTGCTTTTCGCAAGGCTTGCCGCAATCGCGAAAGCTTTTGCCCTTGCTTAGGAACGCGGCAAACACGCAGTGCTCCATGTGGAAGCTTGGCATATATTGGTAGGCCGTCACTTCAAAGTCCTCTGCTTTCCCGGCTTTTAAAAGCTCATTCACTTGAAGATGGTTCAAGTCATATCCGAGGCAGAGGCTTGCGATGCCTTTGTCGAGTAAGTATTTTGCCGAGAGGTGATTCGTGACGTTCAAACTAAAGTCGCCGAGGATTTCACCGGCGTACGCATGGGCTTGCAGGTATTCAACGGTGCCAAGATTACGAGCCAGGATCGCATCAGGCTTCAAACTTTGGAGGTAGCGAATGTTACGGTGCTCTTGCGGTTTTAGGATGCGTGTGGTTGCAATCGCGACCTTCAGTCCACGTGCCTTTAAAAGATTCAAACTCGATTCAAAATCCAAGCCAAATTCGAAATCCAAAATCGCGTAGCCAACGCTTGCCGTCGCAAGCATGCCGGCCGCAAAAGCCTCAGCGACGTCGTCCACTTGGCCTTTATCACGCAAGAGTATGTTGAGCTTCAGCGACGATCTCACTTTTAACTTCGAAGTTATGTTCCCATGTCCGTTCGGCTCTCCGTTAAGGGACTCGATTGGCGTGAAAGCCTGGGTTGAGGCCTGAACGGAGTCCGACGCCGCGACTCCCTCCGCTGCGGAGTTCACGAATTTGTTCGCTTCGATCCACTCATCGACCTGTGTGCGCGAGACCGTTAGGCGATCCGGGCCATTCTTGATTCGAAGCTCCGCAAGCTCAACAGTGAGGCGTTGTCGAAGTTCTTTGACTTGGCGATTTGGCAAAAAGAGCGGAGCTTGAGCCTCGATTTCACACGAAAATTCTTCTCCTCGGAATGGGCTTCCAGTTAGAGCAAAAAGTTCCTCGCGTAAACTCAGCGAGTTGAGTCCCGCGTTCTTGGCCGGCTCGCAAAAATTCTCGGAGCTTGCCGTTACCGTGTACTGCCCATCTGTGTATGTCACGGTCAGTGGTTGACCGAGAGAAGCCTTCGCGCGAACTGAAACTGGCAATCGCTTCTTGCGAGTTTTATCTTCAACGCTGAGCGCGACATCTTTTTTGAGATCTTTGTCGTGATTATAGAAGACGCGGGCACCAACGTGCATCTCATCCATGATGAGATCGCGCGAAAACTCGAGCTCAAACGCGCGATCCGAAATGCGCTTCATCGAAAATACAAAGCCGCCATTCTCAACACCTTGCCCAGTTCGAGATTCGTAAACCCAAAGAATACCATCACCTGGTTTTACAAAATCCGCCTTCAAACCCTGCCGCATGGATTCCTCGTTGAGCTCGATCTCTAACGAGTGCTCAAACACCCGACGAATCTTTCCGAATTCAAATCCGCGGTGCGAACTGTACGTGCCTTCGACAAGCTCCTGGTGATTGACGCCATGAAACCAGCCGCTGAAAAATCCGCGTGAGAATGCAGTCGCCATCTGTTTTTTAAACATCACCGTGCTCGGTGGTTTGTTGGTCGTGTGTGCTCGCTCAATCGCTTCACCATAGCTTCGAGCGGCGGTTGCCACGTATTCGGGCGTCTTCAAACGGCCTTCGACCTTGAAACAATCGACCCCTGCATCTAAGAGAGCGGGCACATCGTCGATTCCGCAAAAGTCTTTTGGAGATACTAAAAATTGTTTACCTCCGAGATCCTTTTTTTCGCCGTCAACGTGCATTTCGTAACCAAAACGGCAACTTTGCGCACACTGGCCACGGTTGGCTGAGCGGCCACCGATTCCTTCGGACGTGAAGCACTGGCCCGAATAGCTCACGCATAGTGCACCGTGAACAAAAACTTCAATTTCTTTGTCAGTGCCCTGCTTGATCGCTTGAATTTCTTTGAGTGAATTCTCGCGCGCCAAAACAAAACGCTGAATGCCGAGATCGTCGAGCCAACGAATGGCTTCGACGTTTGAGATGCTCATTTGGGTTGAACCGTGAATACGCTGGTTCGGCGCCATCTCACGGATCAAACGAACCAAACCCAGGTCTTGAACAATAAACGCATCCGGCTTGAGCGGAAGAATCTTCTCAAGAGCATCCGCAGCTGCCTGGAGTTCATTTTGAAAAATTAAAATGTTGAATGCGAGGTTCACCTTCACGTCGTAGAGATGGCAAAGATCAATGATCTCTTTCACTTCTTCAATTTTAAAATCATGGCTGCGCCCGCGGGCATTGAAGCCAGGCACACCCATGAAGATTGCGTCGGCACCGTTGTGAATGGCCGCCATCGCCATGTCTTTGCTGCCGACCGGAAGAAGTAATTCGGGACGCTTTGAACCTTGAGTTTGCATGGAATCTCATACCAGATCGAGAAGCGACTGTAAGGTGGTTTCGCCTTCGGGAGGCAAATTTGGAAAAGTCGCTCCTCCCCAGTAGTTCTTTCAAGAACTGGTCCGCTTGCCTCCGTACAAAGAGCGCCGTGTTCTGGATTTACTTCAATCAATTCTGCCAGTTAAAAACTCTGTCGCCCGCCTGAAATCGGAAATTCGGCATGCTTCCTCAACGGTGTACGGAGGGAAGTGAGCCAGCTCTCTATTTTTCAGCGGTTTTGGCGGACTTCTTGAATGCCTTCTCAGTCGGAGCACCTGCCTGGCCTTTTTTTCTCACTGGCTTGCCGCCGTGCTTCGCTCGCTTTTGTGCCTTGCGGATATTCGCGTAGAGACCCGGCTTTTTCGATGATTTTTTCACAGACTTCTTCGTCGCTTTTCGAACAGACTTCTTCGCAGATTTTTTCACAACCTTCTTCGTCGCTTTTCGAACAGACTTCTTCGCCATAACTTTCTCCTCTCGCTTTTCGTCACGCGAGTTTGAAATATTTAAATTCAACTTATTTTTTAATCGCAGTCGGATAGGACCCTTAGTTTTAAGAGGGTCAATCACTCGTCCTTTTTGCGTGATCACAATCCGACCTTCAACAAAGAGACGTCTTGCCACATTACGAACCATTTCCATCGCGGACTGATTCTTACGCAATGGCAGTGGGAGCACTTCACTAGGACAAATGGTCGCACCTTCATTTCTCAGCGCCAATAGCTCTAATATTTTTGCAGAGATTCTACCTTCACTCATAACCCTCTTTAACAATCCTGCAGTCTTAACGGTCTTAACGGTCTTAACGGTCTTAACACTCTTAACATTAAGTCTGACCGAATCTTAACACGCCCGTTCGTGCACTCGCACATACTCTACGCCGATGACCATTCACACTGTTATCTATGCCATCATTTTCATCGCCCTTGTTTTCGATTTCATGAACGGCTTTCACGATGCCGCGAACTCGGTTGCGACCATCGTTTCGACAAAAGTTTTGACGCCTCGACAGGCCGTCGCGTGGGCGGCATTTTTTAATTTTATCGCCTTTTTATTTTTCGGTCTTCACGTTGCGAACACAATTGGGCAAGGAGTCGTGGACAATCACCTCGTGACTGTCGGGGTGATTTTGTCAGCGCTTCTTGCCGGAATTATCTGGGATATCTTGACGTGGTATTTTGGATTACCCTCAAGCTCCATGCATGCACTGGTCGGTGCACTCTGCGGAGCGATTGCGCTCAAAGCTGGCTTCAGCGCACTTCATGCCTCTGGCATTTTAAAAGTGGTGATTTCGATTTTTCTTTCGCCGGCGATCGGTTTTGCGCTTGCATATCTCATCGTAAAAATCGAACGAAGCATTTTTAAGCGCGCATCTCCAGCCCGCGTCGATATGGTCAGTCGAAAGCTGCAGCTTGTTTCAGCAGCACTCTACAGCCTCGGTCACGGCGGAAACGATGCGCAAAAAACGATGGGCGTGATTGCCATGTTGCTCTTCGCTGCAGGACTGCTTCACGGCGAATTCCACATTCCGTTTTGGGTTGTGATTGCTTGCCACGCGGCAATGGCACTCGGAACATTTTTTGGCGGATGGAGAATCATTCGCACGATGGGCGAAAAGCTCGTTAAGCTAACACCTGAAACCGGTTGCTGCGCGGAGACTGGGGGCGCGATCACGATCTTTATTGCAACCCGCCTCGGCATCCCCGTCTCGACCACTCACACCATTGCGGGATCTATCGTCGGCGTCGGCGCAGTAGAATCCGCTCAGAAAGTGAATTGGCCGATCGTGCGTCAGATCGTGACCGCGTGGATTGTGACTTTGCCCGCAGCTGCGTGTCTTGCCGCTGGCCTCTGGTGGTTCATTGGGGATCTTCAGTAGCTCGTACAAAAAAATAAAAGTCGCCTTAAGTTAAGGCATCGGATTAACACACCAGTTGCTGGTGCGTCCGTCCGTTCCCAGACCACTCGAACTCGATTTCTTGACTTACACATAACTTATACACTTAATGAAAGGCAGAGGTTGCGCTTGCAGAAGGGGCATCTGTGCCGACAGACAAAACAGTTTCGCGTCCCACACTTGCCGGCCTCGGCTCGATTCGCCCTCCTATAACTTCGCGAAAAAAACTTTTGATCGTTGAAAGTCCTGGGAAACTCGCGACACTTCGAAAGATTCTGGGAGCCGGCTGGGCATTTGAAGCGAGCGTCGGACATACAACTGAACTTGCTCACGACGGAGCGAAAAAACTTGGTTTTGATCTTTTGCATAATCAAGTCGTTACTCGATACATTCCCCGGATGGAGCGCGGCAAAAGAGTGCTTGCCCAATTGAGGCGTGCCGTGAAGTCGGCCGATCTCGTTTATCTTGCGACCGATCCTGATCGCGAGGGCGAGGCCATTGCTTGGCATCTGGTTGAGCAGCTTAAACTAAAAAAGTATGTCCGGATTTCCTACACTCAAATCACTGCCGCAGCCGTGCAAGCGGCAATCGCACAGCCGCGTGAGATCAATTTTCCGATGGTGCATGCACAGCGTGCGAGGCAGTGTTTAGATAAACTTGTTGGCTATGAAGTGAGCCCTCTTCTTTGGAAAAGCAGCGGAGGAAAAAGTGCCGGCCGTGTTCAATCGGCGACTCTCCGTCTGGTTTGCGCGCGCGAAATTGAGCGTACGGATTTTAAACCAGAAGACTACTGGACTCTGCAATCTAAGTATTCAACAACAACTCAGATCACCGGCGGCTCACAAAATTTCGCGACATTCACGGCAAATTTCGAGCATGCGCCAGTGGCTGAATCGAGCTCTGCCTTAAAGGGGCGAGTGACCAGTGCAGCCTCGGCGACAGCGATAAAAGCCAGAGCGGAGAAAAGTGCCCATACTGTTCATTCGATCGTTCAAAAAATTGAATTTAAGCCGCCTCCGCCACCGCTCATTACCAGCTCACTCCAACAAGTCGCAGGCGTGCGCTTTAAGTTTGCCCCTCAACATACAATGAAGATCGCGCAGCAGCTTTACGAAGGCGTTGGTGGTCAAGGGCTCATCACTTACATGCGAACAGATGCGATTCTTTTGAGTCCCGAATTT
>JAYVND010000143.1:0-6687 GCA_043758635.1 Bdellovibrionales bacterium | reverse complement strand
AATCAGTTGATCTTTCGTACCCAAGGGAATTGGTGGGGTCAACGAGGTTCAATGAAGAATGCGAACTCAGTAGCGCCGCTCCGGTAGCCTTCATCTGTCATCACGCGCAAGATGCTCATGGCATTGTAGAGACGAATCTCTTCGTCTTGAAGGGGTCGGTGTAGCAACATGCCAGCAAACATGGCGGCGCCACCCTTTGTCACTTTAAACTGCTGATCAGAAAACTTCACCTCGGTGATCGTTGGGCCTTGAGGTGTCAGCTCATGCAGATTGCGGCTGCTTGACACATTGAACGTGGCGCCGCCAGCTTCGAGTGAAACAACAGTGATTTGAATTGAGATCCCCACGTTTTGACCCGTGGTCGTGTCGGGGCCGCCTTTGTAAATTAAAATGATTGGCTTTGCGCCCGAGCTTTGTTCAATCGGTTGATCGAGTGGTTGCTCGAGCAGGTGCCAACCGCTTCCTGAGGCCGCCACTTTATTTTGAAAATCACCGATCACTCCCGTGGTCAGATTCCCGCTCGAAGTCGGCGGATTTTTGGCATCTTGAAACCAATCAGCTAGAAGCGGTTTCGACACTTCGGCGAAAACCACGCGAAGCTGAGTGGCGTCGACAACTTTCGCAGTGGCTGCGATTGGTGACGCGCTCGCCGCGGGAGCAGCGTTAGATTTTGCTTTTAGAGCGTCTGCGATATCGGCTTCTTTATCTGGCAACGTCACTTGCGCAGCCATCGTTCTCGCGGCCTTTGGCATATCTGGAGCAGGCATGTTTTGCCGTTGCGACATATCGGCTGCACCCTCGGAGGCCTCGTCGCTCGCCATGACGTCCTGGAACTGCTGGGCGCCTGATGAACGCCCCAGACGTCTAGAAGTTCGCGCGACTTGATACCCCATGAAGCAAATCGCAATGATCACGCCGAGAGCAAAAAATTGCATCCAGGTGTTGCCGAAAAACTTTTCGCTGTAGGTTTTATCCTTGGGGCGAAACGCGACCATGTCTACGCCACACTTGGCGCAGTACTGATCTTCGGGTTGCGAAAACCCGCATTTTGGGCAATCGATCATCATGGCATTCTGCCTTTCACACTCGTCCATTGGACCGATTATTTGGCCGGGAAACTGGAATGTTCAGTTGGACTAACCGTTCAATCTGACCATTCAGCCTGCTTCATTGTCCGATCAGTTGGACTGATCATCTCAATGAATCCCGCAGCCAAGCATAAGGGTGCGAAATCCTTCGCGTTCATCCCTCAATAAAATTCTAACACAGCTCAGCATCGATTCTCAAAAGAAACATAACCCTACTAGCCCGGACTTGACGCGCTCCGACCCCCTCCGTAGAGTTAATTCTGGTGGAGAAAAGTGGAAGAAAATCCCTGTTTTCGTCAGTACTTCGCGGTTCTGATGCATTTCGAGTTCAACTTCAACACTTCGCCGCAGGAGTCCACGGATGGGCTTTTGTCTTCGTTCTCCAACTCGTTTTGGTCTCAAAGGCTGAGCGAGCGAGGATGGACTTAACGTTAAACTCACGTCGACGTCACGTTGGCTGAGTGACCACTTAGGGATGAGTGAAAAGATGAGTTTGCAGACGAAACATGGGCCTCTTGCCCAACATCGTTTTCGTGGTCGCTTCGAGACCAAGCTTGACCCTAAAGGTCGACTCTCTTTGCCTACGAGCTACCGCGCTGCAAACGCTCTCTCAAACCACACATTCATCGTTACCAACAGTCGTTTTCGCAACCGTTCGTGTCTCCACGTCTATACCGCAAATGAATGGGATAAACTAGAGAGTAAAATTAGCCGGCTTTCGGCTCTGCAAGCAGATATCCAGGCATTCAGTCGGTTCTACATCTCGGGAGGTCAAACGGTCGAACTGGACTCTCAAGGGCGCTTCTCGATTCCTCAAAGTTTGCGACGCTATGCCGGGCTCGAATCGCAGGTCATGCTGGTTGGTTTAGGCGACAAATATGAAATTTGGTCGCTGGGTGAGTGGGATCTTGTGTACTCAGAACTCACAGATACTTTTGAAGAGACCCTCAACGCGGTTGCGACGGCAGCAGATGCACTGGTAGAAACCAGAGCGAAGCCCGAAGCCATCGGCAAAAATCACGGCACAAATATCGTCGAAAAAGACAACGAAGAAAAACGCAGGTAACTGGTGAACGAATCAAATTCTAAAGCAGGCACTGAAGATAGAGCGGACTCGCCAGGTATGGTTCAGCCTCAAGGTGCAACTGATGGTCACGGCGCTGCCGATGCTCCCAGCTCAGCCGTTGCTCAGGGCGCAGCCGGCACTCACGGCGCTGCGGCGCTGTCAGCCGAATCGAGCTCCATTGCTCCGCCAATATCGCACAAGCTTCACAAACCTGTTTTTTTACAAGCGGTCCTCGATGTTTTCGCTCAGCACGAAGGTCCAGTGCGCACCGTCTTTGACGGAACGTTTGGACGAGGTGGGCACACGCGCGCCATGCTCAACAAATTTCCAGATTGCCGCGTGGTCGCAACCGATTGGGATCTTGAAGCGATTGAATATGGTCGAGTGAACTTTACGCAAGAGATCGCATCTGGAAGGCTTCAGCTTTTTCACGCAAGCTATACCGAGTTTTTAAAAGTTCGCGAGACCGAAAAAGCAAATGGGTTTCCGCAAGAGTTTGATCTTATGCTCTTGGATTTGGGTGTCAGCTCTCCGCAACTCGACAACGCCGCTCGGGGATTTAGCTTCTATCACGACGGCCCACTCGACATGCGCATGGACCAACGTCAAAGTATCACCGCCAAAGACATCGTCAACGAATGGGAAGAGCAGGATCTCGCGCGACTTTTTATCGAGTACGGAGAAGTGCAGAGTCCTTTTCGCGTGACGAGAGCATTGGTCAATGATCGTGAACAAAAACGGTTTACCACCACGCGTGAATTATCAAGTCTTATCGAGCGGGTGGACGGTTGGCATAAGAAAGGCTCGCACCCCGCAACCAAATACTTTATGGCGATTCGCTTGAAAGTGAACGAAGAGCTCTCGGTTGTGACCGATGCAATTCCCCAGCTGACCGCAGGTCTAGCGGATCGTGGAATCCTCAGCGTCATCACTTTTCATTCGCTCGAAGATCGAATTGTGAAACACTTATTTAAAGGGCAGCTGGAACTTGGACGCTTGGTCAATAAGAAGGTCATCAAGCCCTCTGAGGAAGAAATTGGGCAGAATCCCCGCTCGCGCAGCGCAAAGTTGCGCGCATTCGAGAAAGGCAAATTTGAATGACGGCAAAAAATCTCAGGAGTGCACCGAAAAATGTGCTGAAGACGGCATTGAAGGTGGCACGTGCTCCACTCGACTCTGACCTGTCATCCACTCCGAGAAGCCGCAAGCAAATTGGCAAGGCTTCGCGCAGTGCCGCTCCAATGGGTGGTGATGAGCGCGAGCACGAGTGGGCTCCATTTCTGAGTATAGCTTTTCTAATCGTCGCTCTCTTCAGCGTTGTGCTCTGCAAGATGGAGTTACGCCGTGTGGGGTATTCAGTTCTTAAACTCACTCGCGAGGAGCGGTCTCTCCGCGACGAGCAGCGCGAACAAATGATCCAACTCGCACGCATGACTCGTCCCGAGCGACTGCAGGCAGTTGCGCAAGCGAAACTCACTTTGAAAAAGGCTGACGCCAGCCAAATCATTCAGATGACCCAGCAAGGTGTTGCGCTGAAGCAGTGATTATTTTGCGCGCCGCTTAGGAATGCGATCGCTTTCGCTTTTAATTGCTCGAGACTGGTCTTTGTTTCTTTTTGTTGCTGCACGGTCTTCTCGGTAAACCTTTCTGCTCGACACGGTTGGTGCAATGAAATCACGCTTGGTATTGATCTTAATGGGTCTCACGTTTTTGTGGTCGGCAATGATCGGTCGCGCGGTTTATCTTCAACTCGTGCCCGACACTCGCCTAGAGAATTTGCAAAAGCGCCAGTTTGAAACGGTCGTCACATTAAACCCGCGACGAGGTGATGTGCTCGACCGCAACGGGCATGAGCTCGCGGTTTCGGCTCCGTCGTACTCGATCTTTGTTGATCCGAAAATTTTGGAAGAGCCAAAGCGCACGGTTCGTGCACTCGCTAAAATTTTGAATGAAACTCCTCACTCTATCGAAGAAAAAATTCGCAATCATAAAAAACGTTTTGTCTGGATCGATCGTGGCCTGAAGAGAGAGGTTCGCGATCAGGTCGCTGCCTTGAAAGTTCGCGGCATCGGTTTTGTCGAAGAAAGTAAGCGCATTTATCCAAACGAGCGTCTTCTTGCCAATGTTTTGGGCTACGTCGGGCAAGACGGCAAAGGTCTTGAAGGTCTTGAAATGAAGTTCAACGAAACTCTCGAAGCGGCCAAAAAACGAGTGAGTGTACGCCGGGACGCTCGCGGTCGCCCTCTGATCGTGAATGGTCAGCTCTTCAATCAAGTTCCTGATGGCTCCGACGTTGTTTTGACAATCGACCGCGAAGTGCAGTTCATCCTCGAGCAAGAACTTGCGCAAGCGGTGGTGAAACACGAGGCGGATGCCGCCGTCGGTGTGGTTCTCGATGCACAAACATCGGAAGTCGTTGCGATGGCATCGGCTCCGAGTTTTGATCCCAATCATCCCGAAAAATTTCCGGCCGCTTTCAAGCGCAATCGTGTCGTACAAGATTCGTTTGAGCCGGGTTCGACCATGAAAACCTTTGTACTGGCCGGCGCGATTCACAAAGGTCTTATCACTCCCGATACCAAAGTGGACTGTGAAGGTGGAGTGATTCATATTGGTAAGCACACGATTCATGAGGCCGATGCCAAGCATCAGTTTCACTTGATTACCACAACCCAGATTTTGCAATACTCCTCAAATACCGGAATGACGAAAGTTGCGTTCAAAGTAGGTCAAGACGCCGTCCGTGATTCCTATCGAATGTTTGGTTTTGGCGAGCGCACCGGAATTGATCTACCGGGCGAAGCGAAGGGAATTATGCAGCCGTTTCCGTGGCGTGATCATCTCTTGGCCAATATTTCATTCGGTCACGGTCTGACCGCAACGCCTCTGCAAATCGCAAATGCCTACGCGGTGATTGCGAATGGTGGCTTTCTTCGCAAGCCCTACATCGTCAAAGAAATTCGCGATCACGAAAATTCCGAGACCACAGCAACTCAAGCAAAAACATTGTCGCGAGTATTGACCATTGATGACGTCGCAAAGATGCGCAAGATGCTCTTAGCTGTTACAACGAAGGAAGGCACCGGCTACAATGCGCGTGTTGCCGGTTATCCGGTTGCGGGAAAAACGGGCACTGCACAAAAGGTAAATCCTAATGGCCGCGGTTATCTTAAAGGCGGATTTGTCTCGAGCTTTGCGGGTTTTATTCCGGCAAACAATCCAAAGTATGTCATCTACATCGCAATCGATCACCCTCGCAAAGATCACTTCGGTGGCTCGGTCGCGGCACCCGTGTTCAGTCGTGTTGCGAGTTTTGCGGTTCGCCGCGCGGGAATCGCTCCTTCACTGGGTCCTGAGGATTCAGCGCTCCCGCTGCTCGTGCCAATCATGAATTTAACCCAAGACTCGGTCGAGCCAACTCTCGAGGGCAGCGAGGTGATGCCAATTTCAGCATTGCTCGAGATGGGTAAGAAAAACGAAGATTCGATGACCGCAGGTTCGGCTGCGGCAGCAGTGGCCGGGACAGCGCAATTGTTGCCGCCGTGGCAGGCATTGAGTGATGCGCTGGATGAAGACAAAGTTTTAAAAGATGCCGCAAAGCTCGAACAAGGTGGCATCTCAGAAACTTCAGCGCGAGTTGCGAAATTTGCGGCAAAGCTCGGAGAAAACAGAACCGGCTCTACCCCGGTTGCAATTCCAACTGCCTTGCCGAGTGCATTGGCGACTGCATTGCCAACGGCAGCGGAACGTGAGGCTGGCGTGCGTTCAATTGCGGGACATGCGGTTGCGGGACATGCGGTTGCGGGAAGCGGCTCGTCAGACGCTGATATTTTGACTGGCGCCGCGCACGTAGGAGGCGGGTCGGCAATCGGCGGAGCTGGTAGTGCCCCGATCGCTTTGAATCGGGCGGGTGCGGGACCGGGGGCTTTTCAAGCTGGTTCAAGTTCCGCAACGATTTCGCAGACTGGATTCGCTCATTCATTGAGCGGAAATTTAGGCGGTAATCTTTTTGCGAGCACGAGCGGAGCGATAATTTTGGAGCCGAAGTTATCTGGCGAATCAAATTCCGCTTCAAATCGAATCACGGTAGGCTCTTCGCTGCCGGATTTGACAGGCATGTCATTGCGCGAAGTTTTGACCCGCGTGAGCGGCACGCAGGTCGACGTGCGAGTGCATGGCCAAGGTTTTGTGACAAAGTCGCTTCCAGCTGCCGGCTCCAAAATGGCCGGCAATCGCTTGACGATTTACCTGTCAGAGCCAGAGTGAAACTTTCAGCCGCGCTCATTGGTGCCAAAATTCTTCGGGCTGGCGCTTAACGCGAATGCAGGTTAAGCCGCAGCGAACGCGAGCGACGGATACGCGGTCGAATTCAAAGCCGGATGTCCAGCCGGAGGCGCGCGGTATCAAGTGCGTTTATTCAGTAACCTCGTAGTTCGCAGCGGCGCGCGAGTTTCCATTCCAGGTCCGCAGCGGCGCGCGAGTTTCCGTTCCAGGTCGGCAGCGGCGCGCGAGTTTCCGTTCCAGGTCGGCAGC
>JAYVND010000142.1:0-6695 GCA_043758635.1 Bdellovibrionales bacterium | reverse complement strand
GAAGGACGTCATGGCGAAATCGACGGTAAAATCTACGACAAAATCTAAACCGCAGGCTCCGACAAAATCTAAAAAGATTCCAGAGATCGTGGCTAGCTTCGGAACTGCTCCCGTGAGCGTTCAGAGATCGGCAACAGGAAAACTCAAGCCGAAATGGTGGGAAGCTGGCGTTCAATTTGAGTGTCAGGGTTCAGGCAAATGTTGCGTCTCGAGAGGTGAGTACGGCTATGTTTACATGACGATGAAAGATCGGAAGCGCATGGCAAAAGTCGTAGGCCTCCCGCTTGCCAAGTTTACCGGTAAGTTCTGCGCTAAGACCGACGGCGTTCATCACTTGATCGATGGCCAAGGTCCGGAATGCCTTTTTCTGGTTAGTGGTAAGTGTTCGGTCTACGAAGGGCGCCCTGATCAATGCCGGAGCTGGCCATTCTGGCCCGAAGTGATGTCTGCGAAGCGCTGGAAAAACGAAGTAGCGGCATTTTGCCCTGGCGTCGGAAAAGGCCGCGTGTGGGGAGCCGAAGAAATTCGCGCAATCATCGATGAGCAGTCGAAGTCAGAATACGACCTGGTCACCGGAAACTAAGTTTTGGCCACCTGCTTTCGGTGGCCGGATTCGAAATCAATTAAAGTGCCCCCGGAAACGCACTCGAAAATCAATCGACAATCACTCGAAAATCGAGAATCTGAACTCCATCCCAGGATCTCCAGTTAGCGAGCGTAGCGCTTCTTCAGGCTCTCGCGGATTTCAGCACCCTCGATCGAAAGACGTGTCCAAGGGATCGCTTTCAAACGCTCGGGCTCAATCTTTTCTTCGGTTTCTTCGCAGATACCGTAACTTCCCGACTGAATCCGGCTCAAAGCCATTTCGATTTCGAGAAGTTGGCCGCGCATGCGATCATGCAGTGACAACGTCTCTGCTTCTGCAAGCAAGCGAACCGTTTGATCAGCTTCGTCGCCGCCTTTGTCTTCAAAATGAAGGTCTCTGCGCGTGTCTTTCACGCGGTTCAAGATGTCCGTCTTCGCGATCACCAGGCGCTTCTTGCATTCGTTTAGAAGGCCCAACTCGATCATCCCCATACGCATACCCCTCGCTGAAGTTGAAACCATTACGCAGTGCCAAAATGGAACTGGTATATCTAGCCACAAGGGCATTCTCGATTGCAAGCAGAAAATCTTAAATTTTCTTACAACTCGAAAATACACCTAAATATAGGTACTTATGTCCCAATTCTAAACACCGTTAGATGATTCCATGGGTCAATTCCCGATAAAGTGAAGTTATCTTACGAGTAATCGGAAACAGGTCAAATTAGGAGTTTATTGGGATTAGGACAGCGCCCGGTCCACTCGGTTCGAGGGTCGCCTGCCTGCGAGGATCTGCTCAATAAGATCGTCAAATGCGAGCATTTCCGCGAACTTTCTGGCGAACTTTGGCCTAAAAGCAACATCCATAAACTTGTCGAGTTTAGTGCCTTAAAATTCAACTCTGGTACGCATCACTGGGATCCATACGTTGGTTTCATTGATCCAATATTTAGCTCCGTGATCATCCTGAACTTGAATCCAAGCGTCATCGCGATCCACTTTCTTGAAGGGAGTGTAGCGATCGGCGAACGCCAGTTCCGACGCAGGCGCTCTTGCTCCAGCAGACTGGTGGAGAGAAGCCATCTTCGTTCGAACAACCACACAGTTCACTCGCGTCGAAATCGCTGATGACGAAATCCAGTGCGATTCCCCGTCGAGATCTTTGACTTGAACCCATCCACCTTTTTTACCGACTCGATCGAGCGGCATGTTCTGGCCCACTTCCCAAGAAACCGGAAAGCTTGAACCCGGGCCTTTGCGGAGGTTGGCCCGCTCGGCGATCACGCAGACTGGATCTGCATGAGCCGAGCAAACAAGTGCGAACGAAACGCTAGCCAGGCCGAACCCTGCAAGGGCTTGCCGCATGACAGCTCTCAATAGTGTTGAATTGTAAAGAATCGTGAACGGTTTCATCACCAACAGGATAGCAAACTGAGCGGAGAGGGATAGCGAGAACCCGCTCCGTTGGCTGAAAGCAAGACCAAAGAAAGCCCGATCCGGGCGTCCATCGTGTGAGTCTCATAACGCACCCGGAATTTTGTATTCAAAGCTGCATCGATTTAGTTTTCTGAGTCAGGCTTGGATGATGGTCGAGCCGGTTACTTGGTGGGCCGCTTGATGAGCCGCGGAAACGGTCACTTGGTGGGCCGCTTGATGGGACTGACGTCGATCACTCGTGGCGTTACGTCACGGACGTTTTCTGCACGCTCTTCTTGTCCCAACCCCAATTCATCGTCGTGATTCACCGGAGCGCTGTCGAATCCTCCCGGTCCGTGACTGCTGCCGAAACCGCCAAAGCCGTTGCCAGAGAATCGCCCGGAAAAACGATCCGAAAAGCCCCCCATTCCAAAACGAATCCCACTCAATCCTTTGGCGCCGAAAATTCCCAGTTTTCCGAGTCCGATCTGTGCCAGTAATCGAGCTTTTAGCCAGAATGCCAAAAGATGGCGGGTGCCAGGTAAAACGAAAACCAAGCCCGCGAGTGTTGTCACAAAGCCGGGTACCACCATCAGAACGCCACCAATAAATATCAGCAGGCTATGAACGATGCGTGACTCCGGCATTGAGCGACTGGCCACGCTCTGCTGAAGATGTCGGAAAATAAATTTGCCCTGCGACTTCGCAATTCCCACTCCGACAACCATCGACACGAGAATGGCGAAGAAGGAGTTGATGAAACCAAATCTCTCGGCCACTTGTACAAAAATGTAAATTTCAAGGATAGGTAAACCAAAAATGAGTAATAAAGGCACGGCTCACCTTTCGGCCAATTTTTTTTGGCGAAATGTTGCATCCGAATTTCACCATTATTTGGTCGAAAATTCGAATTTTTCAGCGAAAAAATCAATTTCAAAAACTCAGTTCGGCCAAAACCGGGCAATGATCGGAGCCCTCCTGCCCGTCTAAAATTTGCGCGCGAGAGAGCGCCGAGCGCAAATTTTTGGTGATGCAAATGTAGTCGATGCGCCAGCCACGATTGTGCATGCGACCGCGCTCCAGATAGGACCACCAAGTGTAGCGATCTTTGGCAGTCGGGTGGAAGTGGCGGAAAGTGTCGATGAAGCCTAGCTCAAGAAAGCGGTCGAACCACGCACGCTCTTGTGGCAGAAATCCACTCTCTTTCGCGTTGCGAACTGGGTCGTAAATATCGATCTCGTGGCGGGCAATATTGTAATCGCCGACCACGATAATTTTTTCGCCTGCCGCGATTTTAGGTTTGAGGTGCGCCGAGAGATCCGCCAAAAACTTCTGTTTGAAGTCGTGGCGCTCTTGTCCGGAGCCACCATTTGGGAAGTAGATGTTATAAAGAGTAAATTGTTCGTGCTTTGTGATCACGAACCGGCCTTCAGAATCGTATTCAGGGACGCCAATTCCGTGATTTACCTCAAGCGGTTCACCATGCGTGTAGGTTGCGGTTCCTGAATAGCCTTTGCGAACTGCCGAAGACCAATGGCTGACACGGCCACCAGGAGTGTGCAGGATTGGCTCGCATTGCTCGCGATGCGCCTTGGTTTCTTGAAGACAAAGAATATCTGGGTTCTCGCTCGCGACAAATTCAAGAAAGCCCTTCTTGTGGGCGGCTCGAATTCCATTCACATTCCAAGAGATAATTTTCATCGCCAATTCTCCGTAGGTCCAATCGAGTGCTTTTAATTTCACGTTTGAAAGTAGGAGCCACATGCGGTCGATTCATTTGGCACCTGTCGCACCAGCCAGTGGTACCAGCCAGTGGTACCAGCCAGTGGTACCATGCCAGCCTCTGCAATTTTGGTCAATACGGGTGCGTCTATTGAGGCCGGAAGTTTCAGTCGCGTGCGCTTATTGGAATCTCACGACGTCTTACTTGCTGCATTTGTCATTCGCACTGGGCCTATCACATTTCCTATCACCGGGCCTAATGTTGATAAAGCCGTGGACAAATCGAGATGGTTAACAAATAAAGAGTGATGAGCGAAACGCATGACAAGTCCCCGATGAACACCCATAAAACCACAGAATTTTATGACAAATTTTTGAAAACTTTCGAGGAGCTTTATCCTAAAACAGCCGCTCAAGGCAATCTAGCGATCCGTATCTCATCTCAGCTGATTTGCCCTGTGCCGATGAGTTTCTCCAAGAGCTGGTTGCTTCAGGCCCAAAATGTTGTCGACGCTTTCTGCTCCGTCAGAAATTTGCCAGACCGCCAACAGCGCCTTAAGAATTTGGCGCCCTCAATTCCCGATCCGCATCATCACTCGGCGTTGATGAGCTACGATTTTCACGTGGATGAAAGTGGCAGTCTTCGTCTGATCGAAATCAACACCAACGCGTCGATGGCACTTATTGCAGACACATCTTACAAAACTCTAGGATTAAAAAATGGGATCGTTGAAGATTTTCCGTCTGAGATTTTTGGCACCTTTTTAGAAGATTATCGAGAGTTTTCAGTCTCGAAATTGAAGCGGATTCAAGGCCCAGAGTCATCGTCGACGCCGGCTACAAAAATCGAAAAGTCGGACAGACCGAGTGGGCTGGCGATCGTTGATGAAAAACCACTGGAACAACGTCTGTACATTGAGTTTGAGATGTACCGCGAGCTTTTTGAAAAAAATAATCTTTCATGCGTCATCGCTGACCCTCGTGATCTCAAATTTCATGATGGCGCGCTCTGGCATGACGAACTAAAAATCGATTTAGTTTATAACCGCGACACCGACTTCCATCTAGTAGAAACCCGCTCACACGCTCTACGTGAAGCTCGAGATGCGAGCGCAGTTTGCGTCACGCCGAGCGCCTTCGAGTACCGCTTGCTGGCTGACAAAGAGCGTCTTGAAGAGCTCTCACATCTTGATGCTATCGAAAATCTACAAATTCCAGTTTTCGAAAAAGCGAGTCTTTCTCGAACGTTGATCCGCACTCAGGCGATCAGTGAATTTAAAGATGCGGCAGCATTATGGACCGATCGCAAAAAATACTTCTTTAAACCTCGCCGTTCGTTCGGTGGCAAAGCCGTCTATCGCGGGTCTTCCGTGAGTCGCGGCACTTTCCAGAAAATTAGAGATGGCGACTACTTGGTGCAGGATTTCGTTCCACCTCAGACGGTGAAGATTCCCGTACAAAATGGCTCCAATCTGCAGATTCAGGAGTTCAAATATGATCTTCGGTTTTACGTTTACCGTGATCGTATTCAGCTCGCTTGTGCTCGTCTCTACCAAGGTCAGATGACCAACTCCCAGACTCCGGGCGGCGGTATTGCCGCGATTGACTGGGTGCCTTAAGTCCTCTGAAAGTCTGCCGATAATAACTTGTGTGCTGTTATGAAACAGGGCCTCCCGAGGCCCACCTGTTCACGAAGAATGGGTGCGATAAGGATGCAGGCCCTCGGTTGCATCGCACGAGGAGAAATATGTCGAGACGGATCACTCAAAAAGAATTTGCGGTTAATCTTGAGCGCGACTCGCGTAGCTTTACCGAGAAGGCTCAACAAACCTATCAGAGATTCGATTTGATCGATGGTCGCCACTCATGGCAGAGCACCATGCCAGAGGGCTACGTCTCCTACGACGTTAAGAAACTTGAAAAAGGTAAGGTTATTTATTTTAATTACTCACTCGCTCGAGAAATGGGATTGATTTCTGCAGACCACAAAGACGAGATGACTGAGGCGTTACGCGCAAAAATCATCGAAACATTTTCGATTCAGATCGTAAACGAATATGATGTTGAAAATGGTTTAATTCCACCCGCTTCGCAACTCAAAGAGCATCGTCATATGGCAACCCGATACCTGCAGCTTCAGCACTCAAGTCGCCAAGGCAAAACGTCTGGCGATGGGAGAAGCGTGTGGAACGGCATGATTCGCAACCAAGGAAAAATCTGGGACATCTCGAGCCGCGGGACGGGCGTCACCTGTCTCGCCCCAGGTGCCGTGAGCGCACGAAAGAATCTGCGCACGGGTGATTTCGAACACGGTTATGGTTGTGGCCTCGCAGACGTGACTGAGCTTTACGGTTCGGCCGTGATGTCGGAGATTTTTCACTTAAATGAGATCGAAACCGAGCGCATGCTCACCATCATTGACCTGGGTCGCGGCTGCGGCATCGGCGTGCGTGCGGCGCAAAACTTAATTCGCCCAGCACATCTTTTTCTTTATCTTAAACAAAACCGATACGACAGCCTTAAGCGTGCCGTTGATTATTTAATCATGCGCCAAATCGAAAATGGCATCTGGAACATCTCGCCGACAGCTCCAGATCGTTATCAGAAAATGCTCTTTGAACTCGCAAAATCTTTTGGAAGATTTGCGGCGGACCTCGAGCGCAACTACGTATTCGCTTGGATGGACTGGGACGGTGATAACGTGCTCGCCAACGCCGGAATCATCGATTACGGCAGCATCCGCATGTTCGGAATGCGCCATGATCAGTATCGTTATGACGATGTGGAGCGTTTCTCAACAAATCTCAATGAACAACGAGCGAAAGCACGCCTCACCGTTCAAGTTTTCACTCAAATGGTCGAGTACCTCCATTCCAAGATGCCGACAGGCAAAGCGAGCGTGAAAGCCAGTGCAAAGACGGGTAAGAAGCCGACTCGCTCAACTCGCAAGTCATCCACGGAAAAACTTCGCC
>JAYVND010000141.1:0-2092 GCA_043758635.1 Bdellovibrionales bacterium | reverse complement strand
TCGCAATTCCCTCGATAACTTCGCCGTCGCCAGGAATTGTGTCATTTGTTTCGCAAACCACCACATCACCGCGCCGAAGCAAATTCGCAGTGACGCTTGATTCACTTTTACCTTTCATCAGGCGTGCCATCATCGACGTTTTACTTTTGCGAAGACTCTCAGCCTGTGCCTTTCCGCGCCCCTCCGCCAAAGCTTCAGCAAAATTCGCAAAGAGAACGGTGAACCACAACCATAGGGTGATCTGAATTTCGAAACCTTTTGGGCCTGAATGAGTGAAGAGTAAAATACTTGTGAGCAATGCACCCATCTCCGTTACAAACATCACCGGATTTTTCACCTGCACTCGAGGATCAAGTTTTACAAAGGCATCTCTGCACGCAGGCAATAGCAGCTTGGGATCGAGAAATCTATTTTTAGCACCTGAACCAGTTCCAGAACTAGAACCTGAACCAGTTCCAGAACCAGATCCAGATCCAGAACTAGAACCCCTGACATTGACGGTTGCAGTTGGCATAATTGTCCCCGATTAAAATGTTTGACCAGTGCGCATCAGAAAATGTTCGACAACTGGCCCGAGTGAAAGTGCCGGAACAAACGTCAGCGCGCCGACGATAAGAATCACTCCGATCAGGAGAGCGGCAAAAAGCGGAGTATCGACTTCGAAGGTACCTGATGAAGCGGGCGAGTGCTTTTTATTTGAAAGGCTACCAGCCACCGCTAAAACCGGAATGATCACCGAAAAGCGCCCAATGAACATTGCGACTGCTAAACTAATATTGTAGAACGGCGTGTTCGCATTGAGCCCCGCAAACGCGCTGCCGTTATTTCCAGCCGTCGAAGTAAAAGCGTAAAGAATTTCGGAGAAGCCATGTGGGCCTTTGTTACCGAGACTCGTCAATGCTATCGGCAGGACCGCAGAGATGGCGGTGCCAAGCAGAATCACCGCACATGGAGAGAGCACCGCAATGATCACCCAAGTCATCTCGCGGGCTTCAATTTTTTTACCCAGATACTCGGGGGTTCGACCGACCATGAGACCTGCGATGAACACGGTCAGCAAAACAAAAAGCAACATCCCATATAGCCCGGCGCCAACGCCGCCAAAAATAATCTCACCAAGCATGATATTGAGCATCGCAATTCCACCTGAGAGTGGTGAAAGTGACGAATGCATTGCATTGACGGCACCACAGGAAGCAGAAGTGGTAACGGTCGAAAAGAACACACTGTTGAACACGCCGAAGCGAGTTTCTTTTCCTTCCATCAGAGCAGACTGGCCAAAGTTCGGGCCAAAGTTCGGGTGAGTTGAGTACTCGGACCAAAGCGAAAAGGCGGTGAAAGTCAAAAAGAGAGTCATCATTGCACTGAACAAGATCCAGCCATGTCGCTTTGAGCCTGTCATAATACCAAAGGTATGCGTGAGTCCCGCCGGAATGAGAAAGATTGCGAGCATCTGCAAAAAATTAGAGAGTGCCGTTGGATTCTCAAATGGATGAGCAGCATTCGCGTTGAAAAAGCCACCACCATTGGTGCCGATCATTTTTATCGCCACTTGCGAAGCGACGGGCCCGAGCGCAATCACTTGTTTCGCACCTTCAAGTGTCGTCGCCGTAACATACGCTGAAACGTTTTGGATCACACCCTGTGAAAGCAAGAAGACCGCAAACACGAGTGAAGTAGGAAGTAAAACGTAGACGATTCCGCGTACCAAATCGACCCAAAAGTTTCCGATCGTTGCTTTTGAACGATTCGCAATTCCTCGGGTGACCGCAATCGCGACGGCTAGGCCAACGGCTGCGCTGACAAAATTTTGTACAGCTAGGGCCGCCATTTGTGTGAAATAACTCATCGTCGATTCGCCGGCGTAACCTTGCCAATTGGTGTTGGTCACAAAGCTCACAGCGGTGTTGAGGCTTGAATCCCAACTCACATTTCCAAAGGCTTGCGGGTTGAGCGGTAGCCATTTTTGAATCATTTGGATTGCAAATACAACCACGACGCCCAAAAGATTAAAGATCATGAGCGCAGTTGCGTACTCTCTCCAATCCATCTCTTGAAATGCGCCGTTCGTAGTTTCACTCTTTTCAGTTGT
>JAYVND010000140.1:0-2093 GCA_043758635.1 Bdellovibrionales bacterium | reverse complement strand
TTCGTGCGATGCAAAGAAGTTTCGACTGGGCAAAATGAGCGCCGAGGTCTCGAAGCGATTTACTCCGCCGAAGAAGCTAAGCGAATTACTTCGAAGCTCAAAGAAATCAATCCGAGGTACGCTTTGTTCTTCCGACTACTTCTGACAACTGGCATGAGATTCAACGAAGCGATTGGTCTTCATGTGGATTCATTTACGTTCGATGTTCCGAAAGAGAAGTCGAATCTGTTTAAGAAATTCGATGAAGCTGGCATTCCTTACTTCGGCTATATTTTGCTCAAAGACCAACCACAATTGAAGTCGATTTATGACGTCAATGGCAAGGTGCCGAGAAAACCTCTGAAGGGTCGCAGAGAGATTTCGCCGCTGTTCAATCGATACATTCCTCTGATCGATGAGGACGTTATCACCCAAGTGGTTGAGCTCATTGAAAGTAAAGTCGAAGTCGAAACCTTGGGACCAGACAACTTGATCTTTGGCTTCAAGAAACAAGAGTTCTACAACTGCCTGTTCGCGATTCTGAAGGAGATGAATCTCAAGGGTAAAGATGTACATGGCTGCCGACATACGTTTGCCACATGGCTGACTAGAAAGTGTGGAGGCGATCGTTCAGTGAGTGAAGATGTCCTAGGACATAGTTCTCCCGAAGTGAATAAACGATACGTCCATTTAGCCGAAGAACTCGAAGCGAATCTGACCAAAGTTAAGCCGGGTCAGAAGATCCAGATCAAGCGTTTGCAAGTTTCAAGCCCTGGTTAAAAATAGCCCAGTGAATCGACCTATGTTGAGGCAGTCGGAAATTGAACTTTGGAAACCCCGACGTTCAGCCGATGGATGTAGCAATACAAACTCACCAACGGAGGTTCCGAATGACGGAATGGACGCTTCACAAAACTTATCGTTACAGCGAGATTGAACGAGCATTCCCTGAAAAAGATCGTCACCTGCACTACGCGATCATGCAAAACAAAAGAGTCGAAGCATTTGTTCTTGACGGCATCTACAACCCATCGATCTTCAAAGTTGATAAGAATCACGAGTTCAGGATTATGGTGGCACCCGGCAAGAAACGCATAATGGCAGCTGAAATTGTTATGCTCGAGCGGCCTTACCCCGTGTTTCTGAAAGTTGATGAAAATCTCTGGAAATATATTGGTTCGTTTCAGTGTACTGGGATAGTCGACGAGCCTGTTGAAGTTCAAACGCTCTCGGCCAAAGACAATGTTGTCGAAAAAGTAGTCGCGGTCCTGATGATGAAACGGGCTAATGCGAATGATTCCCAGGAAAAGCTCGCAGCATAAACATCCCCCCAAAATCTCAAGTTCCACAAAGTCGCGGTCCAAAGGGCGTGCGACTTTTTTAATTAGATTCTGCCCATTGGTTTACCTGACCAGAGCAAGTTGATACAAATTATCTGAGACCAAATAACAAACTGGATCTCTCGCGCCTGAACCAGGCAGCACCCCAATTCTTAACAACGAAATGGATCTTGAATTTCTATTCAAGTCGGATAAACTGTTTTTAACGAGTTGGTTCAGGTTTAGCCTCCCCGACCAATTTAAACCCAAGCAATATCGAACAAAATCAAATTTGCTAAGCGCATTAAGTGCTTAGAATTACTACGAGCAGTATTCAAGCTCATCATTATCATTTCGCATTATTTCGCGATATTTCAAAACTTGGTAGCATTTGGTAGCATCCTGGTAGCACGGCCGAATTATGTTCGAAACCTGTGGCGACATTTGGATCTTCATACACTCTCCGACTTTTTGTTTCATACCTGCCGCCAATTAAGGCGATGGGAACCAAAAAGTTAAGGAGAGCTCTTCTATGTTTCGCCTCGTCTATTGGATCATTTCCCTCTGTCTGTTCTTAGGTCTCGCCGGCATCCTTGTCGATGCCACCCGCGAGATGATGGGCCTTGCAGCGCACGCTCATCAGCACGACCAACTCAGTTACGCAAAGTTTACACGCGAGCTTTGGCGTCCAAACCACCGTCCCAGGAAGTAGCAAAATCTGTAGCAACTTGTAGCAAACCGTAGCCACGGTTGAAATCAAACCCATTTTTAAGGAGAACTATGCCTGAAGCCAAA
>JAYVND010000139.1:0-6703 GCA_043758635.1 Bdellovibrionales bacterium | reverse complement strand
CTCAAGTCCGAAAACGCCGAGAATCTTGGCGTGAGCGTGCGAGCCACTTTGAAGGCTCAGCATTTAGCGCATTTGGGCGTGAGAGTGAGGACAGGGGATTTTCAAAGCCCCGAAAGTTTAACTTACGCTTTTGAAGGTGCTTCAGAGCTGTTTATGATTTCGGCCGCTATCGCCGATCACGACTTAGCTGTTCGAGCGAGTACGAATGCCGTTTCGGCAGCAGTAAAAGTCGGTGTTCGGCGAATCCTGTACACGAGTCATATGGGTGCGTCTCCCGCCTCGTTGTTTCCGCCAATGACGAGTCACGCAGTTACGGAGGCGAAACTCGAAGAATCTGGCGTATCCTTCGTCTCACTTAGAAATGGATTTTACGCTGAATCGGCTCTGCAGATCTTAGGCCCAGCGCTTGAAACAGGAATCCTAGAGCTTCCAGCAGATGGGCCTGTCTCATGGACGTCTCACGAAGACTTAACCGATGCAGCGCTTGCTATTTTAAAACTTCAAAATACGCAGTTCAACAAGCCTGCACTGACTTCGCTAAAATCATTTAACTTCGAACAGATTGCCGAAATTGCTTCAGAGGCCATCGGTCGAAAAATTCGCAGGGTTGTCATCTCCGATCAAGTCTATCGCGATCGTTTGATAGCTCGAAAGTTACCTGAGGCCGTCATTAAAATTTCGATGGGGCTGTTCCTAGCGAGTCGAACTGGCGAATTTTCTCGAACGGATCCCACACTCGAAAGTATGTTGGGAAAAAAGCCACAAACGATCGAAGATGTGATCCGCGATCGATTTAAAAAGATTTAGATAGTTGGCGCGGTTGATTGGGATGCCTTAGCTTTTTATTCATCGAGCCAGTCGAATCCCTCTATTTTTTCCACTTTAGGTTGTTAAGATTGCTCGAGGGGGTATGATCACCCATGCGAATTTCAATGGAGCCGTCTTTGCGCAGATAGGTGAGATTTCTTTTTGCCGTTTGAGTTGCTTTATAAACATCGTTTTCCTGGCAAATCGAAGTTCGATATCGAGCCAACAGAGAGCTACTCGAGAGACGATTTTCTTTGTTTAACAGGACTCGACGAATTTCCCGAACTTCTCTCATTCATTCTCGGCCGTTGACCAGTTTTTGATTTTTGAAATATCAGCTGGTTGACGGGAGGCTACCATTACGGCTTGCTCGAAATTTTGTTTGTCCTTCTAAGCATAATATCCGGCGAATCGGCCCATTACAGACCAGGTCGGATTCAGAATTTGGATGACGCCTGCTTCTGTTTTCAACTGATTCCATTTTTTAACAGGCTCGTTGCCCACTGCGAGTGGCGCGGAAGGAAATTCGACGAACCATTCCGAATAAGGATGGATCAAATGACGACCGCTTTGCTTTTCGAACCCAAGCGAAGACATAACCGCGTTTAGATCATTCATTTTCTCGGCAGTCACAAAATCAAGATCATGAGACTGATACTCACTGTTGGAGTAAATTCTTACGACTTTGCTCTTCTGTACGAAATTAAAATCAAGGTTGAATCATGAAGTCGTGTGAAATGAATCGCACTGAAGAGCCTGAGGAACATGACCGAATTGGGTCCGACTTCTGGAAGCTTTGTGAATTCGAATGGAAATGAAAAATTGGCGTTCGCTGGGGAATCTTTGTAGAACCGCCTCACGGGGTTCTACGTCGGAGAAATTGGCGTTCTCTACAGGACCTTTGTCGAACCAATTTCCAATTTAAAACATGAACTTATTCTCCAATCAAGGGGCTTTTGGGGGCGGACAGTCAAACGTCCTGTACCGTTGCCTGATGACGCGGATTACTCGTCACAGCCTTCGGGCTAACTGAAATACTACAATTGTAGTTGACAA
This sequence comes from Bdellovibrionales bacterium, assembly GCA_043758635.1. Lineage (GTDB taxonomy): Bacteria > Bdellovibrionota > Bdellovibrionia > Bdellovibrionales > JAMPXM01 > JAYVND01. The sequence goes on along the minus strand of JAYVND010000139.1, from coordinate 4,840 downwards.
AAACTACAGGCGTAGTAAATTTCTTCTCATGGGCAACAAACTCGCTGAAGTCGGTCCTCTTGAACTGAAAGTGCTGGGAATCTTGAACACGGAAGCCAATGTTTCCGTTTCAGACATCCAGGTACTGCTTAAAAAGCAGGGACATGACCTTGCGTACACGACCGTGATGACCGTCCTCGTACGTCTCTTTAACAAAAATCTCGTGGTTCGCGAAAAAGAAGGTCGTCAGTTTCTTTATTCGCCTGCAACGAAGAACTCTTCGCCATTAAAAATTTTCGAGCGAATGAAAACCTCGCTGTTTGGAAATGAAAAGTTACGTCCAATTCTTGGACTGCTTGAATCTGATGATGGCTTGTCGCGCGAAGAACTCGAAGAGCTTAAGAGAGTTGTTGACGCCCGTCTCAGCAAAAGGAAATAAATATGACATTTATTTTCGCTAACCTTTTGGTGAATTCGATTTTCTCGCTCGCGATTGGTCTGATGCTCATTTATTTTTTCCTCTGGTTTTTTCGGGTTGAGACTGGCCGTTGGAAGCTGTCTCTGCTGTCTTTGCCGTTTGTTAAAATTGTTTATGACTTTGCTCGAGGTGTCCCGGCTAAGTCCGTCTTATTCTCGGGTGTAGATCCTTTTAGCCTACCGCCAAAGCATCAGCTTCTATCGGTCGGTGCTGGATTCGATGGATGGACCCCTTTTGTCAGCACGGTCTTTTCAGTTAACGCACTTGATGGCAGAACCTATAACTCAAGTATTGGTGATTATTTTCTGCTCTGGATACACCGAAAATTTGGCAATGACGTTCCGCTCGTTATTGTCACTTCGGTTCTAGCGGTTTCCTTCGCTCTCCTAACTATTCGATTGGTTCAGTACTATCGTTTTGAAAAGCGGCGCCGCGCAGATCGTGCATCACAAGAGTCCTTGAAAAGTATAGGTGTGGGAGTACGGAAAGTTGACGTGTATATCTCCCCGAATTTTTCGGGAACTCCGTTTACCGGTGGAATCATCAAACCATATATTTGCCTGCCCGATGATGCGGTCCAAAAGCTCAGTGCCGACGAGTTAAAGGCAGTGATCGCACACGAAATAGGTCATGTCCGTTACTACGATTTAATTGTGACTGTGATCATTCAGAGCTTGGGTGATCTATTCTGGTTTGTTCCAGGTTATCGATGGTTGAGCCGAAAGATCGATCGCCTTCGGGAGATCGTTGCCGATGGTTGGGCGATTTCGTCAGAAATCGAACCACATTCTTTAGCGTCGGCGCTCTTAAAATTAAAAGAGATTCCTGAAAGCAATGAACATTCTGTTTTATACTCGGCGTTTTTCCGTGAACGATCTTTGCTCAAAGAAAGAGTCGAAAGGCTCGTTGGTGACGTGATCGAGAAACGCTCTCGTTTTGGTTGGCAAAATCCTTTGATAAGATACGTTTTGGCGATTTTTATATCGGTCGTTGTCTTGAACTCAGTTTTCGGCGGAAACTTTAAAAATGAAGCTGAAATGAAAGCACCTGAATGGTTAGAGAAGCTCCTGAAGGTGTCGTGCGTTTGCGTAAACCACACATTCTACGTTCGCGCTTAAGCAACTGAGAGCTAACATTTTTTTAAACACAATTACTACAAATGTAGTAATAACCCAAGGAGAAGAAGATGAGAAATATGAAACTGGCTTTTGTGATTGCGGGAATGCTCCTGCTGTCGAACGCCTCCCACGCGAGCGGGAAAGCCGTTCGGGCCACAGAGATGGGCCCGACAGTGTGGGCGGATTTATCGAGTGGAAAGCTGGGCGAGATGACGGTCGAGTTCCGTCAAGGTGATGAGTTGCCAATCAGTTTTGAAGCGCAAGGTGATCTTTTCGAAACCAAACAAACTGCAATAAATTACATCGGGATCAAAAAGAATTTTTGGCTGCGACTGAGTCAGAATGATGTCCACATCAGTTTAGACGGAATCACTTTCAAAAAACTGAGCGACGTGCTGACAGGTAGCCTTGAAGCGGGTGCTGGATCAGCGCAAAGCGGTGGCGTCGCCGATGCAATCAACATTGTTTTCAAAGCATTCTTAAAATAACGAGGAGGGCCCATGAAAAAGATGATCGGATTATTTCTGTTCGCGACGACTTTGTTCACGGCAGGGGCATACGCACGCGAGAACTATAAAATTGAAAGCATGGTCGGTATCGGGGCAACGCTTGAAAAGCTACCGGATGGTACAGTTCAAGTTGATGCGCTCATCCCCAAGGCACCGGCTGAACGTATTGGCATTGCGGTTGGTGATATCATTCACGAAGTAAAATCACTTCCCACAAACTCATTCGTTGATGTTCGCAACTTTTCGTTCGAAGACACTGTCGCGTTGATCCGCGGGCCCATTGGGGTGCCGGTAACACTTTCAATTACCAGAGGGGGTTCGAACCTAGTAGAAATCGCGATCGTAAGAGAAACGTTCGAAGTCGACGACGGCGAATAACTTGACACGGGCCGATTCTATCGGCCCGTTCCCTTCATGAATCGCTGAGTGGCGCAGACCACTCGGCAATTTATATTATTCCAGCAATTATCAGAAATCTGTTTAAAGAAATTCCGGAGATGCTAAGGACGAGCAAGGCCTGTTAACTCAACAAATCGCTTGGCGGGATTGTGGGCAAAGCGGGAATCAACTCTCCAGCCTACCTAACTGACCTAGACAAAGGCGAGTATTGGGTTATCGGTTCACTGAGTAGCGGGCGTGCCCGATTGAAGGTTGAAGGCCTTGAGTGTGGGAATCCGCATCGATCAGACTCTAAGCGCCTCTAAAAATTTGCCTAAGATTGGAAAGCTTTTAGGATGTTTAGAATTTTATTGACCAATTTATCGATTTCTTTTATGTTGGCCTAATCATTCGTAAACATTCAAAGTTTACTCAACGCAGGGAGGTCCTTATGTCGAATCAATCAGTAATCAAGGGCCTTCTTTCGCGCCTGAATTAATCAATACAATTTAGATCATCGCCAAGGCCCTTAAGTCGTTTCGTTTTGAAATTAACTTAGGGAGTTTTCATGCTTAGTTCCGAAAAGGAATTTTTGTTGCGTTTTGGTTGGGACGACTTTTTCGAAAGTCAGATTTCCAATCTAGTTTCTAGTTTTTTATTTCCAGCTCGCGTCGTTTGCGAAGAGAGAAATCTCTACCGCGTGCAAGCGGGGCCAGAGCAAATTTTATGGGCATCCGTTTGTGGGAAGATGCAGTTTAATGCCGCAACACGGATTGATTATCCTGCAGTGGGTGATTGGGTCATAGTTGAACATCCCAATCAGTCTGATCGGGGCATCATCCAGCAGGTCCTGCAAAGGAAAACCATTATCCGCCGTAAGCAAGTGGGGGCCAGCGCTGACATGCAAGTCCTGTCAACGAATGTGGATTACGCCTTCATCACGTCTTCCGTGAATTCCGATTTGAATTATCGACGTATCGAAAGATATCTCACGGTAGCTCGAGATGCAGGTGTAATGCCGATCATTCTTCTGACGAAGACCGATCTTTGTTCCGAAAGTATCGATGGTGTCATCGCAGGAGTCCAAACAGAGATTCCGGGCGTATCGGTTCACGCGCTTTCACAGAGCGATTTTAAAAAAGCTGAGTTTCTCGCAAACTATCTCCGTGAGGGAACGACCTCGGTATTTCTCGGCTCATCCGGCGTAGGGAAATCTACTTTGGTCAATTTTTTAACTGGAGAAGATCGGGTCAAAACTCAGGCCGTGCGCGACAGTGATGGCAAAGGACGGCATACAACAACATCAAGAAATTTATATGTCAGTCGCTACGGTGGACTGATTGTCGACACGCCAGGAATGCGCGAACTCCAACTTTCAGATCACACCGAGGGAATACAAGCCCAGTTTTCGGATATCGAAGTTATTCTTCAAGGCTGCCGTTTTAGCGACTGTCGTCATCAGACAGAGCCAGACTGCGCTATTAAAAAATCTCTCGCCGAAGGCGTGCTCTCCGAAGGTAGGTGGAATAGCTATCAGAAGCTTGAGGCCGAGGATCGGCATGGATTGAGGAAGCAAGACAAAGTCCTTGTCGCCGAAGACCGTAAGATTTGGAAGAAAAAAAGTATCGCTGCTCGCAGTGGTCGACAGAAAGGAGACCTGCGATGAACAAAGAAATAAAAACCAAAAAATTCCCACTGCTAAATGCTCAAGGTGAAACTCTCGCCAATATTACTTTGGAGCATTTGTGGGCCGACGTGTTCGCCTTAAAGATGAAATTACTAAACACAGAATCTCTACCGCTTCTTCAGCTTAGTATTCGAGAGGTTCTCGATGAGGCTCGCAGTGCCGATGCACGTATGGTGATTTTCCGCCTCGTTAAAGGAAAAATGGCTTTTTCGGAGATAAGCAATTTATTGCCAACACTTGGATTCAAAAAGAAAAGCGAACGGATTGATTTCAAAAAATCCGTGAGTGATCTGCCAAATGGCCAAGGCTCTCCCGTCGAATGGAAAATTGCTGAAGAGCTTGGATGGAATTTACAAATGATTGCGGAGGCATTAAGACAGGTTGCCGTAGAAGACCCGGACACCGATCCAAATGAAGACCCTTTGTTGTTCGTTCAGGATTTTTTAGCGGATCCAGTGCTGACGTCTGGACTTCATTGCATTCACATCGGCTTTGTCGACAATGAAATTGCCGCTTTCACTGTTGTACAGATCAATCCAAAATCTGGCCAAAATCTGGCCAAAATCTGGCCAAAATCTGGATGGTCAAGAATTTCGTACATGGGCATCTTGCCGAAATTCAGAAAGCAAAATATCGGACGCTGGGTTCACCGATATAGCTTTGATGTGATGCGATCTCAGGGCGGCACCCT
>JAYVND010000138.1:0-2095 GCA_043758635.1 Bdellovibrionales bacterium | reverse complement strand
GCACCGCGCCCTCTTCACCGATCACCGCGCGCTCGCGAACTAAACTAAGCAAATCGGGCTTCAGGCGATTTGCTGTGCACTCATCACAACCAGGCCACTTCGAATTCGGGTGGCAGCTGATGCGGATCAGGCATCAACCACGGCGGTGGCTCAGCCGTGGGCGGCAAAATGAGATAAAATCCAAACGGCACACTTGCCGAAATAAATGATCGTGGCGGCAAAGTTCGCCAGTGACCGCGAAAATGACCGTAGGTCAAAAACTCTCGCGAACCCAATCTCGAAAATGCGTCATCCACCAAGCTATGAAACACTTCGGCATTCTCGCAGACCACATTGGTCAGCATGCGAGTTTGCATGGCCTGATGAGGAGCCGCGAGCGAGCGAGAAACTCCGAGCCAGCTTGCAAGATTTAATGACTGTTGAAACGTTTGCGTGAAGCCGTGGTAGCGTTGCGGCACGATGTCTTGCGTCCGATGCTCACTCCACAATCCCGCAAGTCCCAGAATATTTCCGCGAACATCTTTAGCAAGGCGAAAGTCACTCAGTGCAAGGCCAGGCCACCGATTGAGCATTGAGATAAATTCATCGGGTTCATAGGCATTGGCCAGCGGACGAAGATTCGCTTTGGAGCGCATAAACTGACAGGTTGCCTCGATATCGCAAAGCTCTAGCGGGTGAATGCGAATTGTGTTCAACGGCCGCGCGGCAAATGGCCAACGGCCTAGAAGACTGACGACGTGGAGCTTGTTGATCAGAAAGTAACGAGGGAGCCTGCGTCTCGCGTGACTGTTCGGGCGGATGAGCGCGTTGTAGGCTTGATTGCGAGAATGTTCGACGGCCGAAAAAAGAAAGCGGCAGTTTCGCTCTTCGCAGGCACGCTCGATTGCGGGCACAAAAAGTTGTGCCCAGTTGGTGATCGCCTCGCGACTGATTGAGATTCGCAAATCAGTCGCAAAACACCACGTGGTTTTTTCTTGATGGATCAAGCCCCGATGAAAAACGAGCGTGACCATGCCTTGAACTTTGTCTTTGCTGTCCATTAAACACAGCGTTTCGAAATCATCGGATTGAATCCGGTAATGATCAAAAAAACTTCCCTGTCGAATCATCTGGTAATCGAAGGTGCCTTTGAGGGGAATCTTCGAGAAGAACTCGTTCAACCGACTGCTGTCAGCTTCAGTTGCGCGGACAAGTCTCATTTCGAAGGCTTCTCCCGCCAGATAGGCTCTTCAACCTGCATGCGAGAATTTAAAAAGCGCGCGAGCACAAAAAAGTAATCACTGAGGCGATTTAAATATTGTGTGACAAGCTTTTCTCCCGAGAGTGAAGCGTCGCTCTCCGTGGTCTCATCCGTGCGCTCTGTGGTAACAGTACGCTCGAAGGTATCAGTGCGCGGAGGCTGTGTGCGTTGGTCGGATTCGTTCGACCTCACGCGCTGTAAAACGCAAAGTCGCTCGGCCCTGCGGCAGACCGTGCGCGCGAGATGTGCCACAGCAGCACTCCGAGATCCGCCTGGCAAAATAAAGTTCTTCAGTGGCTTCACAGAAAGCGAATACTCATCCATGCGCATTTCGAGCTCAGTGATTCGCTCCAAAGAAACATTTGGCATCTGCGAACGAAACTTTTCGCCCTCACACGCCAACTGACTTCCAGCATTAAAGAGATCGCATTGAATTTCATGAAGTTCTTTAACTAGAAGTGCCGCTTCGTCGGGTGATGAAAGCCGTGGAGCGGCCACTGGTTTTCCAGCTCCCACGTCGTAGGTAGAGTCGATGTCGTTGAGATGTCTATAATCAGCCCGCAGATCATAAATCAACATGCCGACGATTGAATTCAGTTCGTCGATTGTCCCATACGTCTCGATGCGCGGATCACTTTTCGAGACGCGACTTCCACCAATCAGACTCGTTTTGCCTTGATCGCCAGTGCGCGTGTAGATTTTGTTGGAGCGGGGATTGGTCGACATATTTACTCCTGCGTTCAAACCTGTTCTAATTTTGAGGCCATAAAGAGGAGAATAGCGAGATGAATCCATCTGAGAATCCCGAAAACGCCGATTTTCTGCAGCATATTAAAAAGCCGCTTCTGATCTCGA
>JAYVND010000137.1:0-6723 GCA_043758635.1 Bdellovibrionales bacterium | reverse complement strand
CGACCACAGTTCGCGAACAAAGATTAGCCAATGCGATGGAATCCATTGCCGCCGCGTCGTCTTTCTTTGATGATGAAGATGAAGCCTTCTCGAATGTTTCTCTAGGGCAGGCCATCTCTTCGATGGAAATTGATCCAGCGGCAAAAGCGGCCTCTCCAATTGCGGATGGCCTTGAGTCGGGAACACGTTCGGGCTTTAAAGTGAAGATCCGCAAGCCACGCGTGAAATCGACCTGACTAGGCTGTAAGGTTTGCATCTCCTCTGGAGATGCGTCGTTCACTGGGTTGCTCGCAGGTTTGCTCACTCGATACATTGGCAGCTCCGCTGGAGCTGCCTTGTTTTACTTTGTACGGCTAGATCAATTGCCAGAGTTTGGCTGCCAAGGATGGTTGCAAAATGGATGTCTCTTTTATGAGATCCGAGTTCACGGTTTTTGTTGTCGATCGCACTTTGAGCGAAGCACAGTCGCTTGTTGCGAGTTTGAAAACTGCCGGCTATTCCGACACACGCTTTTATCCAACGCTTGATTCAGCACTTGCGGTGATTCAGCACAATCCACCCCATCTTTTACTTTTCGATTACGAGCGATATGAAGACGTCGCCGAGCGATTCTTGATCGATTTGCAGGCGACGAGTGCCGAGATCGTGACAATTTTAATGGCAACGTCGGCGCAATCGCTTCAAGCGCTTCAAATGGTCAGTCGCGGTTTGGCATATGATACACTGTTGCGGCCACTTAATTCGACTCTGGAAGTGATTCAAAAACTGGATCGAGCTTGTGAGCGTCTCTTTTTCCAATTCGAGAGTGAACAAATCAAAGAGCGAATGGCACTTGCCGGGCACACTTTTGAAGAAGATGTGACGGACTCTACAGTCTGGGTCTCCATGGCTGACCTTGCCGGCGCGGATGATGCGCGCTCAGCGGGAGCTTTGCCGTCGGATCTAATTACGGGTTCAACCTGTGCGGCAAATTCGTCAATCGAAGAGACGCGTGAGACAAATTCGGCATTGAACGGCGTGCGCCGCATGAATGATTTTTTGGCGCGCATGAATACGCTTCGTGAGACCGACGCGTCGATTCAAGCTTTTATGGATGCCTTTAGTTTGCAGTTGAGTGATGCGCCGGTTTTGTATCTTCGCTACTTACCGAGCCACATGTCTCTTCTTCTCTCACATTCGTCCAAACTTCCGGCTGAAAAAATTCGCGGAATCGGAATCGATCTTAAGAAAGAAGATATCTCGCAAATCCCAAAACTGCTGGCGCATCCGAGTCAGTTGACATCGCTCCATGAACTTGTGAGTCGCGTATTCCTGCAAAAACATTTCTCGGCGTTCACCCATCAGGTGGATGGCGATTCTCTCGGCATTTTTGTAGTTCTCACATCGCAGCCGACCGAAGGTGGTGATGCAGGTCTCTTTCGCGATCCAGTCTTGGTGGGCTTGAAACAAATTTTTGATTTGGCTTATAAGCGCAACCTCACTCTCAAAGAGAAACATGTCTTAGATGTGCTCGATCCTTTGACGGGATTGGTCAACCGGCGCCATCTTTCACAAAAGATAAGCGAGGAGATTTCACGTTCGCGTCGGATTCGGCTTCCGCTCGCAATCGTGACAATTGATATCGACAATTTCAAAAATTTGAACGAGCGCATAGGGTCAAGACAAGCCGACAGCGTGCTCAAAATGGTCGCAATGATCTTGAAAAAAACAGCACGCGTCAGCGATATTGTCGCGCGCTCGGGACCAGACGAAGTTGTGCTCCTGCTGCCGCATACGAATGCAAGTGGTGCGATGATCAAGGCCGAGCGGATGCGGCGAATGATCGAGGCAACGCGTTTCCCTATACTTCAGGGATTGCAAACCGATCCGTTGACGATCAGCTGCGGCGTGAGCGAGTATCCATCGTTCTGCAATGATGCTGAGGGCTTAGTGCGCTCGGCGGACGAGGCACTGATACAGGTGAAGCGCGCGGGTGGAAACATGATTTGTTTAACCAAGGCGTCTCCCGGATTCCAAATGGATTTTACTCCCCAAGAAGTGCCAGCAGCAACGGGAGGACCTCGAGCCGAGGAGACCAAGTGACAACTTCGCCGGAACACATTCATCGCCGCACGTATGCCGAGGTGAATCTTACGAATTTAAAGGCGAACTTTCGTCATTTGAAATCTCTTTTGCCCCAAGGAACTCTGCTCTGCCCGATGGTCAAAGCCAATGCTTATGGCCACGGCGATATCGAAACTTCCAAAGCATTGCGGACTGCAGGAGCCACTCATCTGGGAGTCGGGTTGATTGAAGAAGGTCAGCATTTGCGTGCGGGTGGAGACCGGGGTGATCTTCTTTTGATGGGAACTTTCGATCCAGAAAGTGCGATCGCCGTTGTCGAAAACAATCTCATTCCGGTGTTATCCGATGGTTCGCAGCTCGAGGCGATCCGCTTGGCCCGAGCCCTTTGGCTCGCCAAAGATCCAGGACATTCTTCGGCGCCAACGCGCGTGCACATCACCTTCAACACGGGTATGAATCGTTTGGGTTTTGATGTTGATCAAGCACCGAAACTTGCCGAATTTTTGCGAACGCACCGAGAATTCAAGCTCGAAGGTGTCGCCACGCATTTGCTTCGCGGCGACGACGCAGGAATTCCGGGCGGCGAGAGTGAATCGCAACTAATCGCGTTTGCGCAAGCAGCGAGTCACTTTCGAGATTTCAATCCTCAGCTGCATGCGCTCAACTCGAGCGGAACATTTAGCCTCTGGCACCGCGTGATCGAAAAATCAGCTCTTGGAAGCGGCGGCATTTGGCCTTTGGGTTCACGGCCGGGACTCGCAGTTTACGGAGTAAATCCTTCGACAGAAGAACACGTGACGACAAACCTCCGACCCGTGATATCTTTAAAAAGTGGTTTGGTCCGAGTGCATCACGTGAAGTCAGGCGACCGCGTTTCGTATGGACCGACTTGGCGCGCGACTCGACCTTCGACCATCGGAGTTGTGCCTATGGGCTACGGAGATGGATACTTTCGAGCGCACTCAAATCGTGCCTCAGTTCTCTGTCGCGGCGAGAAGGTGAGAATTGCCGGAACAGTCTGCATGGATTACTTCATGATTGACCTCACGGATCTTGAGGCGAAAACGCGGCCGATCGCAGCGGGCGAGCCGATTGTTCTCATGGGTGAACAGGTGAGCGAAAACGGGAGTGTTCAGAGAATCACCGCCCAGGACCTCGCCGATTTGATTGGAACGATACCTTATGAGATTCTAACAAATATCAATGAACGCGTACCGCGAATTTACATTTCTCCAGAGTTGAAAGAGGCCTGATGAGTTACGCCGAAACACGAGAGAGATTCAATGAAGCTTTCGATGGCTTTTGGTTATGGATCTGGCGCAAATTCGAAAATCTCGTGATGCAAACCGGCGAGGTCGTGCGTTTTGGGTATGATGCCCTTCGCTTTTTATTTCAACGCCCCTACCGCTGGTCCGAACTTTTTATCCACATGGATTTTATTGGCAACCAATCGCTGGTGATCATTTTACTTTCGGGTCTCTTCACCGGGATGGCCTTGGCTCTGCAAATTTATCTTGGTTTTAAAATTGTCAACGCGACAAGTCTTGTCGGACCGACGGTGGCGCTCGGTATTTTTCGCGAACTCAGTCCAGTTTTGACCGGGATGATCGTCGGAGCGCGTGCGGGGGGGGCGATGGCCGCGCGCTTAGGAACAATGCGCGTGAGCGAGCAGATTGACGCTCTCGAAGTGATGGGCGTAAATCCCATTCAATATTTGGTGAGTCCCCGTATTTTGGCGGCGGTCCTTGTGATGCCGCTCCTTGCTGGCGTTTTCGATTTTATTTCGATGGTGGGTTGCTGGTTGATCTGCACCAAACTTGTCGATATGGACAACGCGCTTTTTTGGGATCGCACCGCTGGCTGGATCAAGCCGTTCCATATTTACGAAGGGCTTTTTAAAGCAGCCGTGTTTGGAATTTTCTTCGCGATTATTTGCACGCACCGTGGTTACAAAACCGAAGGCGGCGCTGAAGGCGTAGGCGAATCGACCAACCAAGGCGTGGTCTTGAGTATGGTGATGATCATCGTGCTTGATTTCTTTTTAACGAATCTCATCAATATCTTTTACACCTTTAAAGATCAGGTGATGAGATGACAGTCACGGACAGCACGGACAGCACGGACAGCACGGACAGCACGGACAGCACGGAAAGCACGGACAGCACGGCTCACGCGGGAAAAACCGATATTGTGGCTGACAGCATGGCGCATGCGACTGACGCCGTTCGCAAACTTGACGAAGGCACAGAGCCTGCGGTCGAGCTGATTGATGTTAAAAAGACATTCGACGGCAAAGAGTTCGTGATGAACGGCATGAATCTCCGAATTCCGAAGGGTGCACTTTGCGTTGTGATTGGTTATTCGGGGACAGGTAAATCAGTTTTACTCAAACACATTCTCGGTCTATTGAAGCCAACGTCGGGACGAATCAAAGTTTTGGGCCGCGACATCACCGATCTCGGCGTCGAAGAGCTCACAAAGATACGACAAAAGTACGGAATGCTTTTTCAATACGCAGCACTCTTTGACGATATGAATTCGATCGAGAACGTGATGTTTCCGCTCCGAGAGCATCGCCGCGGAAAGATGTCTGAAGAAGAGATGCTGGTGGTAGCCAAAGAGCGACTCAAAGATTCGGGTTTAGAGCCGAAGCATTTTTTGAAGCTTCCATCCGAACTTTCGGGAGGAATGCGCAAGCGAGTGGGGCTGGCTCGCGCGCTAGCCCTTGATCCCGAGATCTTAATCTATGACGAACCAACGACTGGTCTTGACCCGGTGCTAACAGAAATGGTGGATAATCTGATTGTCACCACGCATAATTTACGAAAAGGTACGACGTCGATTGTGGTGTCGCATGATCTCTATGCTGCGTTTCGTATCGCGGACCGGGTTGCGATGCTCGACAGTGGTAAAGTACTTTTGTACGGAACACCTGATGACTTTTTGAATTCAGATATTGATTTGGTGCGACGCTTTGTCGCTAAAGGTGTGCGGAAGGAACTGCAGACGAAATGAATATTTTTTCGACGCCAGAGTTTAAAGTGGGCCTCATGGTCCTCATCGTCGCCGGTATCATTGCCGGGATGTCTCTGCGTGTGAGCTCCGACCCGAACTTTCTTGGCACGTCTAAACAAACTTGGTTTTACATAGACGATGCCAGCGGCCTCGTCAAAAACTCCTCAGTGCGGATGGCGGGTATCAATATCGGTGTCATCCGCGACATCAAACTCGAGAACGGCCAAGCCCGGGTCGAGATGGTTCTGCAGAACGAAATTCCACTGACAAAGTCGGTACGTGTCGAGATCCGCCCCAATGGGATACTAGGTGATAAGAATATCGAAATCGTCTCCGGCGATCCGCGAGATCCCGCCCTGCGCGGTGGCGAACAAATTTTGGTCGTCGATGACCGCGCTTCGATGGATCGGCTCCTGGCTCAAGTTTCAAAGATCACTCAGTCCTTGAGCTCTATTGCTGACAATATCAAGACGGGCCTAGATGGCGAGAGCGACAAACCGCTCGGGCGCATTGTTAAAAATATTGAGAGTCTCACTGGCGATTTGGCCGAAATGTCGCGTGATCATAAAAAAGAGATTGGCGACATCATTGCCAACGTTCATCACATCACTGATTCTCTGGACCAAGTCGTAAACGACGAAGGCGAAGATGGTCTGAAGAATTCGTTGAAATCCGCCTCGCGTGGACTTCGCCGGCTCGATGATACAATGAAAAACATTGATGAGATTGCACAAAAGGTGAACAACGGAAAAGGCACCATCGGAAAACTTATCAATGACGAGAAGACGGTCGACAATATCAACACCGCGGTTGAAGGCATCAACGGTCTCTTAACGGCTGCGGATAAAGTCCAGACAAGCATTGATTATCACTCGGACTTCTTGCAGCGTTCAAAAGAGGCCAAATCCAATCTCTCCGTTCGAATTCAACCGGGACTCGATCGTTTTTACGAAATTGGCGTCATCTCCGACCAGCTTGGCACGCATCAGCAAACGATCACGATTGATACGGTCAATGGTGTGAATACGACGACGAGCGAATACAAACGCAATGTTGCGCAGATTAAGTTCAACGCCCTGTTTGCCAAAAATTTCTACAACGTCACGCTCAAGGGCGGGGTGATCGAGAACACCGGTGGTTTCGGCGCCGAATATTTTATGCTCAAACGTAAACTCAAGTTTTCTGCTGAAGCTTTTGACTTTCAAAACCTAAATTTGCGACTATCGGGCCGATACAACATATTCCATGGTCTTTATGTATCGGCTGGGTCTGAGTACACTTCGACCGTGCATCCCGATGGTTTTGTCGGGGCCGGGCTTTATTTAACGAACGACGATTTGAAGCTCCTGCTGACTCGCGTGCCGTTCTAATCAAAGCAGCAAAGTTCAGCTCCCAAACTCGCTCCTCATCAAGGACCGGTGCCAAGCCGTTTCCATAGGGACTCTCTAAATTCAGGAGGGCTCCATGTTCAAGAACGCGCTCATCAGTGTTTCTGATAAAACCGGTTTAGTTGAATTTTTAAAGCCCTATGTGGCAAAAGGCATGCGCGCGGTCTCGACTGGCGGCACGCTGAAACATCTTCGTGAAAATGGAATTCCGGCGGTTGATGTCTCTGAGCAAACAGGTTTTCCAGAGGTGATGGCC
>JAYVND010000136.1:0-2106 GCA_043758635.1 Bdellovibrionales bacterium | reverse complement strand
AAGAAGCTCTCGAGTGCGGATTTGGCGAATTTGCTGGCACCTTAATTTCAGGAATACGAAACAGGAGTACGATTTTTAGGGTTGGCCGATTTCACTTCTGCTGACCCCAGGCTTTTCACGAACTGACCCCAGGGTGGGTCGTGGGATGACGCAGTTTCTCTGCGTGTAACTACGCGAGCGTTAGCTCGCTTTCAAGCTTTTTCTTTGGCCGAACTTGGTCGCGGTAAGATTGCCCTTTTAAAATCACTTTTTTCGCAGGCTTCGTAAGTCTATCAACGATCGCATCGGCAATGACGGGATCCTCAAACAATTTAATCCAACCTTGTGGTTCAACTTGCGAGGTCAGAATGGTGGAGCCCTTCAAGTAACGTTCTTCCAGAACATCGAGCAAAATATTTGCCTCGTCGTGAGTATAGTTCCTGAGTCCAAAATCGTCTAAAATTAGAACGGCCACTTGCTTCAATCTTTTAATAAATTGAAGATACCGTCCGGCAATCTTCTCAGCAGACGCTTCCTCGAAGAGTAAGTTTACTGAGAAGAACTGCACACTCACGCTTTCACTGCACAGCTTCTTCCCGAGCGCAATTGCCAGATGGGTTTTGCCGGCTCCGGTCGAGCCAATTAAGAGCAAACTTTCTTTATTTTGGTAGAACTGAAGGGAGGTACACTCTTTGAACTTTGCGCGGGTGATCCCACGCTCAAAGCCATGATCCCAGTCCTCTAGTTCAGCGTCTGATCTAAATTTTGCTCTCGTTTTTAGCGCCTTCGCCGTTCTTTCTCGTCTGAACGTTTTTTCATCCTCCAAGACGATCTTTAAGTACTCAAGCGGGTGCAATTGATTGGATGTCGCAATTTTGGCATTTTTTGCCACGGTTTGATTGATCCCTAAGAGTCTTGGCTCGTGGCTCAGACTCTTCATTTGGTTCACTAAATTTGTGTCACTCATATCAGTTCCTGTCCGGTTTCTTCGCAAGTTAGGACCGGTTGTAAATGAACTTCACGGAGGTCGCGAACTGGAACTTGCGAAGAAGCAATCACCCGTCCTCCCTGAAGTTGATGGCGTTTCGCCAAACTTTCAATAAATTGATACTGGAACCGTTTAAATGTCAGCGCCTGCGCACAGGCGTACTCAATGGCTGCAACTGAGTAGTTCTTCCTGAGTCGAACCAATCCCTGGATACGACGTAAAAACCTGAGCGGCTGCGGTGAGCTAAGTAGTTCATTCACCACTTGGGACAGGTTTTCGCCTGTAAATGCGGCTTCTTTTTTGAGTGACAGAATATCAAGGCGATTGGCTATCAGCTTGCCTTCCGGGTAATGCGATTCATTCGTACTAAATTCGCCCCGACCCTGCATTCTCGCGTGAACCGCAATGGAGTCATGATCCTCGTTAAAAATTTCCATCATACGGGCGCCGATTTTTACCCGAACCGTTTGACCAATAAATCGGTAGGGCACTGAATACAAATTATTCATCACCTGAACGTGGCAATCGGTGTGAACTTTTGCTTTTTTGTACTCGACTACTTCGAAGGCATTTTCAGGCAACGGTTTGAGTGCGGTCTTTTCTTTTTCGAATCGTTCTAAACGAGTGACTCCGTAGTCCTTCATTACTTCGCGGTTTAATCGGTGCAAATAGATTTTGAAGGCTTGATTGAGTTGCAGTAGCGAATAAAAAGTCTGATCATGATTTTCTGCATAAAACTGCCGCTGAATCACCCCGATACTCGTTTCCACTGCAGGCTTGTCCCTGGGTGTTGACGGCCTCGCCGGCAGCACCACAAATCCCATGTGCCTCGCATAATCGAAGTAGGCCCGGTTGTGTTCGGGATCATAGCGGTGAGCCTTGTGCACGCCAGATTTGAGATTATCGATAATCACTGCTTCCGGAACCCCGCCGAAAAAACTAAAGCAGCGATCCTGCGCAGCTAAGAATTCACATGACTTCTGATTCATTGCAAATTCACCGTAAATGTAATCAGAGGCCGCACTCACGCAGACAAATAAGTGCGTCTTCGTCGTTTTGCCGGTTTTCCGGTCAGTAATTAAAAACCCGTCACAGTAATCAATTTCAAATCGCTCGCCCGGTTTGTAGTGATAGCGAAT
>JAYVND010000135.1:0-2113 GCA_043758635.1 Bdellovibrionales bacterium | reverse complement strand
CGGAATAGATTTGCTATCAAAGAGCTTCATCAGCCTCGTTGCGCCATCAAATTTGTCTTCTGAGTCGACAGATGCTAAAAACGCCGAACCCGCACCGTTTTTCCAATTTGACAGAGTTGCAACAGGTTCTCGCGCGACCCAGAGCAGCGATGATGCTAAAAACTCGTCGGCATAAAAATGGTCGGCGGCGCCAAGTTTTTGAAGTGTGCCGGGTTCGATCGCGAGCCAGGTGGCACGTGCACCATGAGATGAATGGGTGAAGACCGCGCGCGCAACGATGTCTCCACGTGCGGTCTCCGCGATTTTTCCTTTATAATCAGTTTGAAAAGCGGCTGCGGACTCAGCATCTTTGGCGGCGGCTACAAAATTATTGTCGGTCGGAAACCAGTCCGCCATAAATCCTGCCGAGACTTTCGCAAACGGCGCGCGGTCTGCACCAAATATTGTTGGCTCAAACTTTGTTGCGTTGTCGTTCATTCGAAATGTTACGCCGAAGTTTCGAATCGACCAATCGGTTGGCGAAAGGCGCCCTTTGGGTCCGGTTGCGCCGATGGCACCGGTCGCGATCAATCCTATGCCGTGCTCGCGAAGATCTTGAATCTTGCGGCGAGCGTCTCTGTTGAGTGCCGTGAGTTGCGGAAGAATAACGACGGTGGGTAGGTCAGATGGTGCGTTCAGAGTTTCAAGTTCGCTAAGTTTGGTCATCTTGAAATCGACTTGAGCGCTCTGCAGATACTTTGACCAAGAGAGCACGGAGCTATTGTGATACTTCGATTGGGAGACAGAAATCGTGTCATCGGTCACGAGCACCACGTGAATTCTTGAGAGCGCGCGCATGTCACTGGCGGCTGCATCTTTTTGTTCAGTGGTGATAAATTCTTCGATGTCGTTAGTGCCAATGGAGCTATTAGGTTTGAACTTTTGCATCAATCCTTTCGCCTGCAGTTCCGCGAGCAGCGCATCATGGACTTTCATCTTCTCTGCGCTCGCAGCGATCTTGGCGCTGTCGGCTCGATCAGAAGCCAAATTCTGCACAACGATCGCGACGAAGATTGCAACGCTGATGGCAGCAAAGAAGCCCATAGCCGTCAGCCTCACTTTGCGACCTTCATTTATTTCGACCGGTTGAATGGCGGTTGCCGCTCGTTCTGAAATTTGGAATGGATCGTACTTACGGAAAAATGTTCCGTCGATCTTTTCTCGTTTGTCCGCACCGTTTTTTGGAAACTGGCGAATTTTGAAAATGAGAAAACTCATGAGCGTGATCAACACGGTGGCCACGCTGAGCGCGGTGACAATCGCGTTGAGAAAGTGATTCAAATTCACTTTAAAGTCCTTTCCTTGTCAACTTGCCCCATGACATTGGCAAATTGATACATTCGTCAACAATGGATAAAAATCTGACGATCTCGAGCCCAAAACCGTAGGTAAATCGATTCAATATAGAATAGCCGACAAGCGAGAATGGCGCCGAGTCGGTGATCGAGCAGTAGAGAGCGAGCACGACGTCGAGGAACATAAGCTGGACAAAAAAGTAGCCCACGATATTAGAGGCGAACTGCAGAGAGTACCAAAGGGCCACGAAAGCAAAAACAAAATTGCACGTTGGAATCACGATTGATTCGGTGATCATATAGGCCAGAATAAAAAAGTTTCGCGGAGCTTTGATGGGATGCATGAGCCAAGACTTGTTTACAAGGATGGCTTGGAGAACGCCGCGCGACCAGCGGTAACGCTGCGAAATGAGTGAACTCAATTCTTCGGGAGCCTCTGTGACTGCGGTCATTGTTGGGTCGTAATAGGTGCGGTAGCCTGCAGTGAGAAGCCTAAGCGTGAGCTCACAGTCTTCTGCGTAAGTCTCTAATTTGTATCCACCAACCTCTTCCACAGCCGACTTTTTAAAAAGCCCGATCGGACCCGGAATCACCGTGACCATTCTAAGGTAAGATTGTGCAGACTTGAAAAGATTGAGTCCGGATACGTACTCGAGTCTCTGAAATGACGGAATGATGCCGTCGCGATTTCCAATCTCAACGCTTCCGGCAACTGCCGCTAAGGTTGGATCATAAGCAAAATGTCGAATGCCCTGATCAATGCATTCCCGGTTGAGCTG
>JAYVND010000134.1:0-2113 GCA_043758635.1 Bdellovibrionales bacterium | reverse complement strand
GTGATCTTAATACCTCTCATAAGCAACTCTTAGTTTTCACCACCTTGCGGCAGATATTATTCGCCGCTAAATGATTTCATGACAGCCGCCTCTGCTCTTGTTAGCACTTTGCAGGAAGTCACATCGAACTCCGCACCGCGTTCACAAATGCTTTGCGTAAGATTTGCAGACTTAAGAGAATCTCGTGGTTTTAAATGCGGACCTTGAGAATGATGTGCGCGCATACGAGTGTCACTTTTCTGAGGGGGAAAGATCCGATGAAGAATCAGAGTTCGACAACTGAAGCCGACTGCACGAGTTCGAATGCCACGTCCAAAAAATCCTTAAACCAGTTCCTGATTGCAACAACCATCATTCTTATCATTGCAGGTGCAGTTGGCGCATCACTTGGATCGAGCGCAACGGCAAGCACCTTCGACTATCGTTCACTCGGCTTCCATTCATCTGACGAGATGTTGAACTACTTAACAATCCGCTCCGCGCAAATCACCGAAATCCCAACCTCTGCTGCGATGATGCGCAAAGTAGAGGATGTCACGATCAATATTGGTCCGGTTCAGATTGGCAGCACGAATCCAAATGATGCCGCGACAACGACTCCGACAACAACTCCAACGGTGGCGCCGCCAGTGGCTATTTCACCAGCACCTCAAACGCCAACACTCCCGGGGGCAGTCCCGCCGGCACCTTCGGGTGTTGTTCCAACCTTGCCGCCAGTAGCGGCAGCCCCGACCGTGCCGCCAGTAGCGGCAGCACCAACTGCGCCGCCAGTGCCGACAGTTCACCCACCACTTACAATTCCACCGCCTCCGGTTTCGATGCCGCCGCCCATTGCCGGAGCATCGCCGGCACCTTCGTCAACACCGGCACCGGGTGTTAAACCGCCCATCACAATCCAAGTCCCAGGTATCGGCCCAGGTGGAGCGATCGGCGGAATTGACCCTTCGCAGATCCTGCCGTGGATCTCTCTTGGCGAAAAAATTTGGGCATTGATCGCCGCCAATAAGCCTGTTGTTTCGGTTCAGACAAAACGTGCTTTCGTTTTGCCTGTCGCAGAACAAGATTGGACGCAAATGGAAAACTGGAAAGGGCCAGCTGTCCATACCTACAGACTTCAGTATAAAAACGGGTTCGGCTCAACCGTCATCACCCATGTTTACACGATCGCGTACAACTTCGGCGGAACGTACAATGAACGCGGTCAATTTCTGGCCAACGTCACCGTCATTCCGAGCAAAGTGGATGTGGCGTGGGGCTACACTCTCAACACATCCGTTGAACTCGGTGAAGCCGTCAACACGGCAAGTAAAGCGAGCCCGATTCCAGGAATTGAAGTACAGATCATCACGAAAGTCGACACGGTCCTGAAGCATGCAGAGACGCGCGATGGATTTTTCGTGAAAGGCTCAGGCGAATGCCAGCCCCTCACAACTCCATCCGCCACTCTTGAGGCTTCGCCGCTTTCTTACTAATGCCGACTCCTGACTAATGCCATTTTTGTAATCAAATGATTGATCAACGAAATGATAGAGTGATTGCGCTCAAATATTGCTGCAATAAAAAAAGGAACCATCCGATAGGGCTGGTTCCTTTTTAGTTTTGCGAGTTTTTTTGCTCGATCCTTTTTAAGCTGGCCAGATCTTCCGCTTGCCAAACCTTGAGCTGGCCAGATCTTCCGCTTGCCAAACCTTGAGCTGGCGATTCCCTACATCTGGCGTGCGCGTTTATCAACCGCAAGTGCCGCTTCACGAACCACTTCCGCAAGCGTTGGATGTGCGTGAAAGCCGCGTGCCACATCTTCACTGCTCCCAGCAAATTCCATCGTCATCACCAGCTCGCCAATCATATCCGATGCACGCGGCCCTACAATATGTGCACCCAAGATTCGATCCGTCGTCGCATCCGCTAAAATTTTCACTTGTCCATCGGTTGCCATCATCGCTTTTGCGCGGCCGTTGGCCGTGAATGGAAATGACCCTGCCTTGTAGGCGACGCCTTTGGCTTTGAGCTCTTCTTCGGAGTACCCGACCGATGCAAGCTCGGGCCAAGTGTAGATCACGCTCGGTACGGTCAGGTAGTTGACGTGTCCATGGCCGGTCGAAATGAATTCCGC
>JAYVND010000133.1:0-2113 GCA_043758635.1 Bdellovibrionales bacterium | reverse complement strand
CAAATCGAATTTCCTTGAGCTCACCTTGTCCAACTACTGAGCCGCGTTGACCTTTATGAGTCTCGTGCGTCGCATGCGGAAATGCATGCATCAGATCTTTCGGGTAATGCGGATTTTGGTCAGATTTGAACTTCGCTGTCGGCTCAACGATTGCCGTAAGTGTTTGAAATAGCTTAGCTCTTCCTTTTGATCTCTCATCTTTGCGTGGTCCATATTTTTTTAGAGCTATATGCACCAAGCGCCCTTTTGCAGCCATCCGCGAAACCTCAAAACCCAGAATCCGTCTTGTTCCGGACTCGACTGCGAGGGTGATCGAGAGTGGTTTGCACTTCGTATGTTCAAATGTTTCTTGGTCATCGAAAACGACTTCGCGCGCGGGTGCATGCGTGAGATTGAATTCGCGAAGTTTTATTTTGGCTCTTTCGCCTAGGAACCGAAATTTGCGATCGATCGTGGTTCGACTTAAGTTTAAATTCCTCGCAGCACGCCTTAACGACACGCCAGAAACGAGAAGCTTCATTAGCTCAAAATTGAATTGACGCTTATTCTGCCCGTAGGCCGGATGACCGGTGGCGTTTGAGAATTTTTTCTGGCATCGGTTGCAACGGTAGCGCTGGATCACTCGGCAGTCGGATTTTCTCTTAAAAAATCCGACTCTCACGACATGAGTTCGAGAGTCGGATAACGGATGTAAGATGGAGCATTCAGGGCAGGCTTTGCGTTTCATGAAAATCAGTAAAGCAATTGCCCCGCCATTTTCAGGATCGTGCCCACAAGGGTGGGCCAGTTCTTAGAATTCACGACCGCGGTTGAAGCTCAGAACTTGATCCACTGGAAATCGAGGTTTCTTCGGCCAGTTGCCAGGAGCCGCGTGACCAACGGCGATCAGCATCACGGGTACAAATTGATCTGAGATTCCGAATTCGCGTTTTACGCCCTCGGGGTCAAAACCAATCATCGGTCCGCTAATCAGACCTTTTTCAGTAGCCGCGTTCATCAAGTTCATCGCGGCCATCGAGCCCGATCGAATGGCTTCTTCACGCCGAAATTGTGGATTGTTATCATACATTCCATTGGACATCGCAAGCAGCCCATCGAACGTCTTTTGGTCCATTCCTTTTGAAGCAATGAGTGGTGCGTAGGCTTGCGCAAGCTTCTCGTGCCCATTCAAGTCGCCGAGCACAATGAATGTCACCGAAGCATCCGCTACTTTTGGCTGGCCGTAAGCGAGGCCTTTCAGTTTTTCTTTAGCAGCTTTGTCGACAACCGCTACAAAACGCCAGTGCTGGATGTTGAACGAAGAAGGGGCTTCAATCGCCATCGCGATCAAATCCTTAATCTCCTGCTCAGATAAAGTTTTATTTGAATCAAACTGATTTCCCGAAAATCGTTTCTTTACAACTTCGCTTGCAGTCATGTTCGCCATTTTACAATTCCGTCCTTGAGTCGAATGGTTAATGATATTGCGTGAGGCACGCATCTAGTTTAAAACAGATATTAGCAGCCCGGGTGGCCAATCACTGCTCTATTTTGATGGTTCCCTCAATGAGCCCGCCTTAAATTCTCACTTTTCTTAGAATTAACCTAGACCTCAAACCATAAACACTGACGCTCGTGCAGCGCCCAAATAATTTCGGATCTTGTTGAAAAATATGAATCGATCCACGCACCAAAGATTAAAGCTTTGCCGGGCGTTAAACTAACAAGCTAGTATTTTTCAAATTCAAGCATTTGGCGGAACTTTTCGATAATGCGACTTCTTTTTTTGCAACTCATCATTTTCAGCACAGTTATCTTACAAACCGATTTTTCTTCGGCAGCGCCTATTTTTTTTCCAGAGAGCGCAGCTCAACGTTTTCACACCTTCGGTCTGTTCCAAGACAATGAATCGATGTTCCTGCGAACCAATCATCAAGAGACATGGCTCGAAGTCGCAGGCGACATTCCCCTTCTTGGTTTTTCTGGTCACCCCGATTCACAAATCGTATTTACACCATCCGTTTTTTCAAACGTGATCGAAAATCGCCTCACTCAGACGAACGATGATCGGTTTATGGTGACGTACGACTCAATGCCGACTGAGGGGCTCCTGATGCGCATCGGGTACAGTCAC
>JAYVND010000132.1:0-6754 GCA_043758635.1 Bdellovibrionales bacterium | reverse complement strand
ATACACCGATCACCTCACTAAGCCAATTGTTGTCAAAGAGTTAATCTCCGTGATTGCGAAGCACGCTGCTCCCGCGGCACTGAAACCTTAGAGAACTGCCCGACTACCGTGGGAATGTGGAGTCGCTACCACGTTATATTCTTATCCATTTCAATACACTACTGGTAGGATATCTACCGCGAATTGCGCCAATCGGTTCTTGCGCATAAATATCCTTTTGATAGCAGCGACAACCTTCGTTAAAATCCGACTTCAAGAACGTTGAACCGGGTCGAGTGATTTAGGATACCCGCAGCCTCGGTTTTATCAACCATCAGACAAGTTTGACTAGTCAATCGACCCGAGCTGTCCTGCTCTTCTCCATTTTCAAAGAACATAGCGCATGCGTTTACGTAATCAAAGCCTCCCATATAACGACCGTTAGGATCAAGACGCTGTCCCCTCCACTCAACATCGAAAACAACGCCTTCAGAGCTCACAAGTTGAAGGGGCGACGAAGCAAGCGCTTGAACGCTTGTCCCAGGCACACGAACGATTCTAGCGATTTCGCCTGGGTAATTGTGGCGTTCCGAAACAATCTCGATGCCAATTTTAGATAACTCTCTCTTTATTTTCTCTAGGTGTATCGTCATCATCTTATCTAGAAACGGTTGAGCCGTCGCCGTTCGACATCTTCCGCCGTAATTTTCGACGACGGGGTAGCGATTGGGATCTTTTGCCTTCGACGGGAGCTGCGCTGATTGAGGAGCTGCTTGCGGTGCCCCTGAATTGTTACGAGAGGCGAGGGCGAGCGCGCCTCCGAATGGGCTGACTGTAAATGCAAAAATCGCGATAAAGACAAATCTCATTTTTTTCTCCTGCTAAGGGTCGATGGACACACCCTCAATCAACGAGAATTAAAATGAAATATCGCTCAGCATGATACGTTGCCTGATCAGGACAACAGATATTTTTTATCGGCGATCGGACGATTTACACGCCTTGCACTTACAAATGGCTCCTCGCCAAAGCTGCACTGCCGAGTTCCGCAGCCACAGCTGCACTGGTATCGACCTGAAACCAAAGCTGCTTCGTACTTTGTGCGTCTCAAAATGTGTCTCCCACGCGAACAGGCTTTGAATCGGACCGAGGTGCCCCTAATCTATTAGAGGGAGATCACATTGAAAAAACATCCGTTGGCTTCGCGCCACTCGAACCCAGCACTCTGGAGCATTCTCTTTATGGGGCTGCTCGGCATCGTCGTCTTTCAGAACTGTGCAGCTCCGCAGCCGCTTGACCTTGCCTCTGCATCGAACTCTGAATCGAACTCTGCATCACCACCTAAGAGTCCATCGATGAATGAAAGTGGTGGAGTTGCCAAGACGTCACTCGGCAGGTTGCAGTTGAGGCTCCCGCCCGTACCCAACACGCACTAGTTTAGAAATTTCACTCAGTCTCGGCCTCAGCCTCAGAATCTAAATCGGTATCCACACCTTTGATTGATTTTGTTTCCGTCGAAAATTCACGAGCCGTCTCCCACATCCGCTCAAAGCGTGTTTTGAAACGCGCAACGATCAGCGGATTTGCGAGATAAACTTGGTTTTCCTGATTTGCTACAGATGCATGATTCGTGTAATTGAATGATCCCGTCTCGATCATCGCACCATCCACTATCGTAAATTTATCATGCATGATCCCACGCTGATGACCGTATTTGATTTGCGCGCCCGCTTTTATCAAAAGTGGAACGAGCGAATGATCACCTTTGGCCTGGCGACGATCCACGACAATTCGGACTCTTACATTGCGGCTCTGTAAAAGAAGCTGGTGCACAAGCTGATCCAAGTTGATGTCGTACACTGCGAGATCGATCGATTCATTTGCACCCGATACAAACTTAATAAGTTTGGTGTCGCAATGCTCGTCTGGTGAGAAACAAATCTCTTGATCCTTAGGCGCAACGACCAAAGCCAGTTCGAGTGCTTTTACCGCCTCATCAATAAATTTCTTTTTTTTGTGGTGCTTGGCATGGGCCTGGTTTGCATGAATGAGCACTATAAAACCGAGCAGCAACATGACGAGACGCCATAACTGGACGCGAGATTTTCTAAGTCTAGCTTCAAGCGATTCCACGGTGCTCCTAAAAGTTTGCGCGATCACTGCCGCTCCTCGCTACATGCCTATTTGTAAGATAACAAATCTGCCTCGTAGCGTCCCGCGGTTTTCTTGATGCGCCCAGATTCAAAGAAATTCAAAGAGATTCAGAGAAATTCAAAGAGATTCAGAGAGATTTACGAACGCTCGGTGGGAAAGGCAAACATCATTCAAATTCGTTGCGACGTTTCCCATGGCGAAAGTCATACTTCACGGTCCCGTGCGACCTTTAGTCCTGAATATCCTCAATACTTTAAGCGACTTGGTGTAAAGGCCGATAACAAGACCGTGCGTTCGAAGGAGTCAGAAGTGAAATCAAGTTGGATCGGCATTGTTGCCTGCTGTTTAGTTATCTATTTTGGCGTTGTACATGCCTCGAGCACCCCTGCTGTGCTGCTGAACGAGCACGCGTTGATCCTCGTGATCGGTGGAACGTTTGCGATTATGCTGCTGACTTATTCAATTCCACGTCTTCTCGAAGTGATGGACTACATATTATTCGGATTTTTATTTCGCGCAGCACGCGGCGATTTAAAATTTGCGATGGAGCTTCTTCTCCAAATCGATGTCTACTATAACGAACCGGCAGTCTTTCACAAAGTTTCACGACCGCACCCGTTCATAGAAGAAGCGATGTCTCTCACTCGCAAAGAAGAGCTCGACGTAAAAAATCTGCAAATCATTCTTGTCGATCGAAAAAATGCCCTCAAAAGAAAATACATGGAAGACGCGAAGATTCTAAACAACATCGCGAAGTACCCGCCCCATCTCGGCCTTCTTGGTGCCGCGTCTGGGATGATCGAAATGATGTCAGGCCTTGGCAAAGTTGGCGTAGAGACCATAGGACTTGCGATGGCAACCGCTCTCACCGCCACGCTCTGGGGTGTCGGCCTCAACAACTTTGTCTTCTTGCCACTCGCCGACAATGCAACCAAAGCGGCCGAAGACGAGCTCTATCGCCGTGAAATCGTGATCGAGTGCTGCTTAATGATGAAACGAAAAGTACCACATGGCTTGGTCATCAGTGCCTGTGCCAATAAGCTGCCGTTCCTCGATCGACAGACTATATTGAATCGATACGTGGAAGCAAAGGCGGCCCGCTCAAAGGTCTACGATGCAGCATGACCGTGAACCCTCCGAATTATTAGATGACGAGCAAGAGTTTGAGGCTCGGCGTGAGTCCCTCGACTCACATGCGGAAGGTGGGCATGGCGGCACCGAAATGGGCTGGCTTGTCAGTTATGCCGATATGATGACACTTTTGGTGGGACTTTTTGTTCTGCTCTTCTCGCTTCAAAAGCAAGGAAGCGGCACCCTTGAGTCGACCATGAAAAAAGTCAGCGACGTTTATTTCAATCCAAGCTCAAGCTCGTCGCAAACTGCCAGTGCAAATCCCGTCGTAAATTCAACAACCGCCACTGGCAATCCGAGTCCGGATAAAAAATCAGAAACGCCAGTCGCAGCCGCCGCAGCAAGCACCCCTTCACCGCTTGCAACTGCAACCCCTTCTTCGATCTTGCCCACCGATCACAGTGACACGCCGACGATCGCCACATCTCAGGCAACCGATGGATCCAAGCCTGCGCCAAGTGCGACGCCTTCCACAATGACTGCAGACGCATTAAAGGAAACGAAAGAAGAGCTGAAGAAAGCGCAAGGTCGAGAGAAAGCCGCAAAATCGAAAATCAAAACTTTAGAAGATCAATTGGCTTCGGCACCGCATGACGCCTCGGCCGCGAAAGTAACAGCACTCGAGAGTGAGGTGACTTCGAAACAAGCCGAGATCGACGAACTCAACTCCAAGCTCACGAACGCCTCCAACGTGAATCAACGCTACATGGCGGTGATGATCAGCTGGGAGACGGAAAAGCACGACGTCGATCTTTACGTCTCAACTCCTTCTAACAAAACTTTCAATTTCAAAAATCGTGAATTTAAAAAAGAGCCAGGACGTTTCGAAATCGACTCACGTTTTGGTCCAGGAATTGAGATGTGGAAGGCTGAAAAATTTGAGCCCGGAGTCTACAAAATCCGCTCTCAGCTCTACAGCAAAAATGGAAATGCGGCACCCGCGAAGATAAAAGTTTCTGTTGTTACGAATTCAGAAACGTACAAGAGCGAGTCATTTGAGCTTAAAGATGTGGGCTCGCAAAAAGATGTGTCATTTAAAATCGATGAAAAGGGTCATCTGAAGGTGCTTCCGTGACAACCTACCAACAGCGCAATGGTGCGCATAGATTCCGAAAATTAAGAGCGACGGTCTTTCTATTTTCTGCAGTTTTTGCATTGAGCTTGGGATCGATCGAAAGCCGTGCCGGTGCGCTCATACCTGCGACGCTCACTGGGCCTGACAATGTCGCGCACGGTATCCAGTTGCAGGCGATCTCCGTGAAACAAAATGGATTTAATAAAATTATTCTTGCCCTCGCTTCCCCACTCAAAGAGGTCTCGAGCGCGCAACTCGAGATCGATGGGAGCTCGGTACAAGTTGAACTCCGTAAAGCAAAATCTTCCATTTTCCTTTTGCTTCCTTCAAGCCACGGTACACTGAGTTTGAATGCCCCCGGCCAAACAAACGTTAGATATAGTTACGTGACGAAAGCCACAAAACCGATTTTGTTGGTTCAATCGGATTGTGCAAAGTTTAAAGCGCAGCTCAATATCTCAAATCCGAAGCTCTCTGCTTACCCCGGCATGATTAGCTGCAAAAGCGAAGGCTCGGTATTGAAGCAAGTGATGTTCTCAACCACCGAGGATTCAAATTGGTTCGGCTCCAATCTCTTTGAGAGCGATGGCAAAGGTGAACGTTGGAAAATATTTGAAGGAAAAGATCTCAGCTCAACCAAAGGGTGGACCTTTACTTGGGGCCAAGCCGAATCGCGAAACGTTGCGAGCATTAAGTTTCAGCAGACACTCGAAGGCGAAAAGCCCAAACTCCCTCCATTTACATTTTGGGTGGGCGGCGCATATTTCTCATCCTCTGTGACAACGAACTTAGCAAGTTCTTCGGCGAAGGGTCTGCAAATTCCCGTGGGTGTCCGTTACGTTCCTGGCTCGAGTCGTTTCTTTTTGAGCGCGGAGTATTCATTATTTGCTTATTCGGTAAGTGGTCAAAATTCGATTTCAACGATGGATATTCACGCAGGATACGCGCCCGAACTAGGTCGCCTCGATGCATCGTTCGCGATCGGGTATCGAGATGACAGCTTGAGTTTTAAAAGTGTGAACGTCACCTCGAGCCTTGCCGCCCCAACCGTGAGTGCGGAGTTAGGACTTAATCTCAATAGCTCGACGACAGGCATTTTCGCAACCATCGTGAAATCATCTGGAAGCGATAATTATTCTGAAACGGACTACGGAATTTTTTTAGATCAAAAATCCTGGATTGGCAAAGGCGTACGATTCAACCTTGAGCTGCAAAACCTCTCAGCAACTGCAGGTACCGCAAGCCTTTCCATTAAAGATCTCCGCTTCTCGACACTCTTCGAATTTTAGCTGGCCTTCAATCACTTCGTAATCTTTAGAATCTTGTTGAGATTCAAGAACGGAAAAAGCGGAACGCCGGTAAAGATCGGCTCAAACGCAAAGTTGAAATCTCCTAAACGCCACATCGCAAATTCGGCGATCACTATTCCTTGAAAGTTCCCTAAGTAGCGCGCCTGTACATCTGGAGCGTTAAGAAGCAATCGGCTGTAGCCTGTGTCCTTTTCTCCTACGAACGAATTTGAAGAATCCAGCAGCAAAACACCAGCCGCATTTAAACTTGCCTTGGTAGAATTTGCGGGAACCGTTGTCGGCATCAACGAAACCTTCGCGATATCCGTCTCGATATCTGAAATATGCGATGCTACAGTGCCGCCGCGGAAGGAAGGCGCGTAAAACGCGATGGTCGCCTTCCAGCGTTGAAGAAGCGTGTCCTTCCCTGCGTATGCGAAACTCGCGGCGCTATCGCAATCGACGCAATATCCTGTGCCGAGATAAATTCCAACGGCGCTTGTGATTTCGACATTCGAAAGCGCGAGCTCCTTCACGTAAGTCATAGGACCACTGATGAAAACACTGCGGGTGGCATAGAGGCGACAGCCAGCAGTCGTCTGGATCTTTACGTGATCGAGGAACACAACGCCATCGACAAAAAGATCGCCTTCGCAAATCATCGTGTCGGAACCATTGCCGTAATAATCAATCGCACCTTTTGTAATCCGAGTGAACCCGCTGAGAGGCAGGGACGTGGGATCATTCGGGTAGAACACAAGCGGAAGGATCTTGGTCATTTTTCCAGATGTGCGAATATCTGCGGCTGTCGGAGCCCCGATGTAGACCGTCGACTGCTCAGCGATTCCCTGGAAAAAAGCGCCGACCGGCATTTGAAAATTCGTGATGTAATCCTTCAGACTCGCAACTGCGGCGCCAAAGTTAAAATATCGCGCAACGCTGTTGTCGAGCTTCGCGAAATCTACTTTCGGAATCACAAGGCTTCCCGAAATGTTGGCCGTCGCGAGCGACGGTGCACCGGAGTTTGTCACATTGTAAGGCGTAATTGTTGGGTTGAGGTCGGTTTTAAATAAGTTATCGGGACAAGTGTCGTATGCCGACTTGTAACCGAAGTCAGAAATCAGAT
>JAYVND010000131.1:0-6757 GCA_043758635.1 Bdellovibrionales bacterium | reverse complement strand
GGAATTGGTGGAGCGCCGCAATGTCGATCAAGACGCGTACGTCTTGAATTTTAAAGCCCGCTCGCTTCGTCAAACTGATCGCAGCCGCCAACGTTCCGCCGGTGGCGAGAACGTCATCGACGATTACCACGCGTGTCATGTCTGATTTCACCGCAGTCAGAGCGTTCACTTCTGCAGCCGTTTGCGCTGCTGCGTTTTTTTGAATTGTTTCATTGGGCACACCGGGTGCTCGAATTTCGAGCGTCGCTTTCGCATACTCCAGTGCATAAGACTCCGCGAGAACTGGCGGCGGAAGCTTCCCAGCTTTTCGAAGAGGGATAAAGCCCTTCTCAAATTTTGCAGACAGTGCTGCGCCGAGAATAAATCCACGCGATTCGATTCCAATAAAACAATCGACTTGAGTGAGATCGATTCCTTCAACCATTGCTTGAAGTGCAATATCGAATAGTCTTGAATTCTCAAGAATTGGCGAAATATCGCGAAAGCTGACTCCGGCGATTGGAAAATTCTCCACCACTCGCACGGCATCAAACAATTCAGAAATCCAATCCTTCATGGTGCGGCTGTGCCCAGGACGTCTTTGCAGTTCAAAAGTTTTTTCAGCCGTGCATTGAAATAGGTATCAGCCTTAGCTAAGTTCCATGGCGGATACGGATAGAAGATGACCTCGGCACAGTCGCCTTGCTTCACGACTGCCCATTGGCGATCTTCGGTACTGGCCGTGAAAAACTCGCCGTTCTTATCTTTGATTGCGACCGCGAACGAAAAGAGGACCTCGGGAGTCGCCGCACCAGAACCCAAAATAGCCGTCGGTTGTGAGACTCGGTCAATGCCTGTGATTTGGCCGACGACCGTCTTTCTGAAAACGAACTCATAGTTCATGACTACAGAAACGATGATCCCAATGAGGATGAGAGCTACGAGAAGAAACTTAAAGTAACGCGTGAGTTTTTGCATATAGCCGAGGATTAAAGAGCGACGACCGAATTCGAGCAAGCGAATTCGGTCAAAATAAGTTCAGCGTGGCGGATGGCAGCATGCACAGAGGCGTCGATTGACCACGTGAGCACGAATCAAAAATAGGCTCCCCGTCACCGAAATGGCAGTCGCAAACCAGCTAGCTTCCTCAAACCAAAGAGCCACGTACGCAATGATCAACAAACCTGGAAGCGCCCAATAAAAGACCTCGCGATTTTGATGCCTGCGGTAGCCCGGTATAAATGCGATCACCGCAACGACAGGAAGAATCAAAAGAAGGGCCAAATGAAAGCCTTCATGAATTCGAGCAATCTTCATGGCTTCGAGAGCTGGAAATACGATCAAAAGCACCGGAGTTGCTAAACAGTGAATCACGCATAAGAACG
This sequence comes from Bdellovibrionales bacterium, assembly GCA_043758635.1. Taxonomy (GTDB): domain Bacteria; phylum Bdellovibrionota; class Bdellovibrionia; order Bdellovibrionales; family JAMPXM01; genus JAYVND01. The sequence goes on along the minus strand of JAYVND010000131.1, from coordinate 5,393 downwards.
AGAGCCAAATTCCAACACGATCGGCAATTGGACGCTTCGCATTTGCAGTTGCAGTTGTCGCCCCAGGCGTCGCCGCTCTCACATGGCCCGAGCCAGAATGCGCCATTGGCGATAAGGGCGATAGGAGCGACGATGACGAAACCTCAATCGGGGAAAACGAAGCTTGAGCCAGACGATCAGCTATTTTCGACGGTGTGGTGCCCGCGTAAGACGAACCTGCCCCCTTCTCCGTGGCGGGAGTAAACCGCGAAGGAGTGGCCTGATTTTTAGCCGAAGGGTTTCCAATCTCCACAAGCCACGATCTCCTATTTATTCCGCTTCTAGCAAGCGTTTGCGGAATCTACATACACTACAAAGTGCTGGCAAATGCTTTGGCCAACCCATGCAATCGTAATGCAATCATAATGCAATAGAGTTGCATTTACACGAAATTTAGTTGCGCCAGGACTGGCAAACAGATGATCGCATGTCGGTTTAGCGCGGAGCTAGGTGTACTGCGTGAAAAGGATTCAATTATGTGAGCGATTTTAATCTTTACGTTTGAGAAGACTTGAAGTCTCATAAAGACGATTAGCAAATATCGCCGATTTTTAGACGAAACAGGTCGTGGGACTTTGACTGCCTCCTCCCAACCTCAAGCCGGAGCGCGGATCGTGATTGAGAAAACTCGCCAGCCTAACAAGATCAGTGAGCATCACACTCTCCCCTACCTCGCTGGTTTCGCGGCAACCGTAGTTTTAAGCTCCACTTTGATTTTTACGTGGGCGCACGCAAGCACCGACGTGCAGCCACGTTCGCAAGCGGCGACAAAAAGCTCAGATGATGCAGTCGCTCTCTCGTCTCGCAACGGTGATTCACCAGCCAGTGCCGCCGCTCCTTCAAGAGATTTATTAAAAGACTCACCAATAGATTTATCAAAAGTAGAATCAAAAGTAGAATCAAAAGACGCAAACGATGCGAGCGCCAGCAAAGCTCCAGATCTTTCAGGCGAGGAACGCAGTCAATGTCTCGACATTGTAGCGCACGCCGTGCGCATTCCCAATCGCCAACGCCTTCAGCAGTACTGCTCACACACTGAGCGTCTCCCTGAATGCGTTAGCGTCGAGGGCCGCCCGATCGCACACCTGGATTCAATTTCGGAATCGGCTCAGGGTAAACGTGTATTGGTTCTGGGATTGATTCACGGAGATGAGACTCTCGCTGGCGAGATGACAGTCGAATGGGCCGAGCGTTTGCTCAAAATTCCCCATCGCAACAGCTGGCGCGTGGTTGGACTCCTTAATCCCGATGGCCTTTACCGACGCACGCGAATGAATGCCCATGGTGTCGATTTGAATCGCAACTTTCCGACACGCGATTGGCCTGAAGAAGCGCAAAAGTACTGGGCAAAATCATCGAAAAGTGATCCGCGCAGATTTCCAGGAGACGCGGCAGCAAGCGAGCCCGAAACGAAATGTGCAATTGCGCAGATCAAGAATTTCAAACCTGATTTCATTATTTCGGTTCACACGCCCTATCATGTGCTCGACTTTGACGGGCCAAAGCTCCGCTTCCCGCCCTACCGCGACCTTCCATGGCGCGCTCTTGGTAACTATCCAGGCAGTCTCGGGCGATTCATGTGGAAGGACATGTCGGTCCCCGTTTTGACGATTGAGCTCGGTCAGAAGATGGTCGATGCCGCACAACTCCAAGACATCGTCGGTGGACTCGCAATCGAAGCCGCTAACAAGGCCGGCGCAAAAACCGCCTCGACTTTTATTTCCCTCTGATCGCTTGCGATCAATTCACTCTCGCGCGCTTGCGATCAATTCTCTCTCGATCGCTTGCGATCAATTCTCTCTCGATTGTCGAAGTTCGTGAAACGAAAAAACCCGATCTCAGCTCAGATCGGGTTTTTATTAACGTAAAATTTTCGAAATCCAACTCTAGCGCTCAGCCTTCGGATGCATGAATTTTGCTGCCGACCAGCGCTCATCAAGCGAGAGGTGAGCCACTTTCTGTAATCCTTCAGCTTCAACCATGCCCGACAATTGATCAAGATTCACATCCGATGCGCCACCTTTTGGCCACGCAACCCACGCCCGTCCTTTGGGACGAAGGCACGGATTGAGGCTTGCGCAAATCACTTCAGCTTCAGTGATGTTCTCAACAAAAATCAGAATAAAATCATATTGAGCATCGAGAGTTGCCGGCTCATCGGCATTGTCTGGAATTTTAAAGCCGTGCGGGGCCGCCAAGATTGCTGCTTGTTCTTTGGTCGAAAAACCGAGCTTTAAAAGAGTCATGCGGCTTGAAGGAGCCGCCGGCATATGGTGCGCTTTCACGGGTGCTGCTGGGGGCGCTTTTTTCAGAGTAGGTTTTTTCACGGAGGTTTTCGAAGCCGCTGCAACTGACTTTGCAACTTTCGCGACAACCGTCGCTGCCGCAACAGTCGCAACTGTTGCTAAAACGCCCTTCAGCACCGCCGATTTTCCCGTCGCCTTTGCCGCTGCCTTTGGAGCCGCTGCCTTTAGATCTGGCTTCGCCCCTATTTTTTTTGAAGCCGCGCCGGCGCCCGTTTTTGAAACTGCTTTCATCGAAGCTTGAGATGCGGCTTTCGAAACGGCTTTTGCCGCCACTTTCGGCGCAGCTTTGGCTGTGACTTTCGCTACGGGTGATTTTTTTGCAGGCGATTTTTTCGGTTTAACGCTGCTTTTTTTTGGAGCTGCGGCTTTTGCTTTTGGCATTTTGTCCTCAAAATATTTAGCTCATCTGTTTGAATCGACTTCCGGGAGCGACTCTTTTCGTCCCGAAGGTATGGCTCAACTCTTTAACTCAATTGGCCTGAGCCGTCAGAAGCTGGATCACTGGACTCATCTTCAACTGCTCCATACCACTCTGGCAATGGATCGGAGAAATTACGCCATGAATCAGGACCGTCGCGCATCTCGTCATCATTCAATAAACATGCACTGAGTTGCTTCCGAATCGATTCTGTTTCCATATTCACGCCAATGAACGCAAGCTCCTGGCACCGATCACCGAACGGAAGCACCCAGCTCTCCATAATAGCCTCACGTGCGTCGCGATCTGTCGGCCATCCACTTGCGGGCATCGCCGCAAACCAAACTCCACCGTAGACCATCCACGCCGTCCCAGTGGTCAAAGAAATGATACCCATCTCCTGATGACGTGTGGCGATCCAGATACGACCACTGCCCCTGACCATACCGGGCAGATCAAATTGTTCGAGCAGCTCCGCCAAACGCTCAGGATGAAAAGGCCGATGCGCCCGGAATGAAAAGCTATCCACACCGTTCTCAACTCCGCGTCCTTCGAACTCTCCTGCTATTTCGCAGAGCCAGCCGGCCGCGAGTTCAACCTTTTCAAGATCGTAGAGAGTCGACGTTATAAACTCTTTTGCTTGAATCTTTTCGTTCGGATCGTTTGCCAAGACACGGGCCGATGGATTCAATCGGCGAAGGAGAGACTCCATCTGGGAAGTCTGCGACCCTTCGACCAAGTGAGAGTCCCGTAGCACCACGAATTCCGCAAACTCAATTCGCTCAATCAACAGCTCCGGCAAACGATGCGTGGTCTCTTCGTCTGAGACGTTGAGACCTGAATCTTGCGGTACAGCCGGCGCATCACGTAATAGTGACGTCATCAAAGTCGACGCGTGCAAAACCGAAACCACGGTGTGCAATTCGAATTCCACCAAAATATCGAGCTCGTAATCGTTCAAATCACTGATCACGTCATGCAACTTGGTTGCAACAGAGATCTCAACGTAGATTAAATTAATTTCATTTAACTGTTCTTGAGTTTTCAGAAATGTGTCGATTGAATCTAAGACGGTTTCACTCGGATCGAGCCGCAACCAAGCAGCTCCCGCAGGCAAAGAGAAAACTTCGGATGAACCATTCGGAGTTACGAACGATTCAGCAACGAGTACAACCGAAATTAGAAAACGCGTGGATTCAGGCATGAATGAAACTGTTTCGGCAGAGCGTGCAATTGAGGATCAAGCGCGACAAGAACAGCTCAATCAGAGCTCAGAAACAGTTGGAATACAACGAGATCAACGGATCTCGGATTTATGAGAATCCAATTTCGAGGCTTCGCGCTCTCCACCTTTTTTCGGTTTGCCGCCTGAGGCGGTCGCCGTTGAAGCACCGACCGACGCCATCTCCCGATCGCTCTTTGGGAGAGCGAGAATCATCGAATCAATGTCAATTTTAGACTTCAAATTCAGCCGCATATCTTCGGCCGTATGACGGTCCGCCATTGGGTTGAGGCGCACTAAAAACAGCTGGCCATTACTTGAATGTTCAATCTGCTGCATCTCAACCGGGAATCCTGCACTTTTTAACTTAGCATTTAGCTTTTCTGCATTTTGCTTCACTCGAAAAGCTCCGATTTGGACCACGTACACGTTGTCGGCCGGCGACCGATGCGCCGCTGCTTTTGTTCCGAGAGCTTTTTGCCCGTGTTGGACTTTGCCTTTTTGCGTAGAGCCAACGTAATCCTCCAGATTTTCATCTGGGTACTTATCAGTTGGAGTCGCTGGCGTAATCGATGCAGCAGTTGTGCTCTCAACAGTTGCATCTTTGGTTGCATCTCTGTGTGACGTGCAGGCCACAAAGATTCCGGTGCCGACAAGAATCGGCACCAGCCCAATTGCAAGCTGGTTTAAAGTTGGCCTTTTGGTCGAGGAAGTTTTACTTCGAAATGAATCACGAATCGCCGATTCTGACCCAAAGGTATTTTCGATAGCCATCTGATCATTCGAGAGATTGGACGGCGTAGATGTTTCCATTGGCGAAGACTGGCTCAGATCAGTTTTGAATGGACCTTGCGACATACTTCCCTCTTCCATGAGTAAAGTGCTGAGTTTAATTCTGTTTCACCCTCGCAGTAGGTAGGCAGGTAGAACTGGCCTCGTGTTGAAATTGCGAGCTGATTGCCCTCTAGGTTAGCACTGAGACGTGAGCGCATCTGAAAAATTAAAAGATGGCATCAAGATCGAGACTTTCGCCACGGCCTGAAAGCCAGCGAAGGCAGGTTGAGCGCGCAATCACGGCGCAATCACGGCTGGCATCAAAAGAGTTTCTAATGGGTTTTTGGAGCTACGCGTGGTATTCGATGCGGTCATGAGCTATCAAATTCGAATCGCAAAAGAAAACTTCAAATTCAGCGCATCGCATTTTACGATTTTCGGTCCGGGCCAAAGCGAACGACTCCATGGGCACAACTACTATGTCTCTGCCGAAATTGGCATCGACAAACTGCGCGCTGACATCGGAATGGCGTTCGATTTCAATCTCGTTAAGCCCCTTCTTACAAGCATCTGCAAGGAACTCGACGAGTATGTTTTACTTGCCGGCAAATCATCCTACCTCGAATTCAAAGAA
>JAYVND010000130.1:0-2115 GCA_043758635.1 Bdellovibrionales bacterium | reverse complement strand
CGGGGCGTATTCGAATCGGCGGCAAAGTTCTAAAGCCATCTTACTTAACGCAAGCCGGAGATGTCATCGACATCGAGGTCCCAATTGTTGTCACAAATGAACTGGTGCCTTACGAATTTGCCCTCGACATTCCTTACGAAGATGAAGACCTGATTGTCGTCAATAAACCTGCGGGCCTCGTTGTTCATCCCGCCTGCGGACATCTTCAGGACACACTCGTCAACGCGCTCTTGCACCACACGACGGATCTCTCGATGGGATTTAATGAAAAACGCCCTGGCCTTGTTCACCGTATCGACAAAGACACGAGTGGGCTTTTGGTGATTGCAAAGCACGAAGCCGCTCAACGTTTTTTAGCATTGCAGTTTCAAAACAAAACAAGTCATCGCCTGTACCGCGCCATCACTTTTGGAAAATTCCGAGAGGGTGTCGGTACCATCCATACTCACTTGCGTCGCCATCCCGATGACCGTAAACGCATGGCTTCGGTTAAGGCGAATGCCGACGGCACTTTTGACGGGAAAAGCGCAGTCACTCATTACCGTGTCTTAGCTGATCACCCAAATGGATTGGCTTTGGTTGAACTGCGCCTAGAGACAGGACGCACCCATCAGATTCGAGTGCACCTATCAGAAGCAGGTCACGCCATCATCGGCGACACAACCTACGGTGCCGAGAAGCGGGTGAAAAATTTAAAGTCCGTGCATTTGCGGCAGATGATTGAAGCAATGCCACGTTTCGCTTTGCACGCCGCTGAGCTTGGTTTTCAGCATCCACGCACTCACGAACACCTGATTTTTAAAGCTCCTTGGCCTCAGGATCTTATGGCGCTCATTGAAGTGAGCAACTTTCCTCTCTTCAACACCGAAGACCAAATTGAGCACAATGTTCCAATTGGCGACTCTAGATTTGCGCCTCCAAAAGACAAAGCGAAATGAGTTCGCACGACTCTCAGCCTCATGAAGAACAAGAAATTAAATTTAAACTAGAAAAATTTACGACTGAGTTTGGAATTGGTTATCGATTTTTTGGTGAGAGTCTCACAGGCGAAAAGCGGGCGGCGCTCGGATTTTTCGGCAATCGCCAATCGACGCGCGAACGACTCGAAAAAGAATTTCCGAATCTAAATTTAGTTGCCGTCCGACAAACACACTCTCACATTTTAATTCACTCGCCTTGCGAGGGTGAAATGCCAGAGGCGGATGCACATTGGACTCAAGCCTCCAATGTGAGCGTCGGGATCCGCACAGCGGACTGCGTGCCAGTTTTAATTCTTGATCTTGAAAGCTCCCTTGCCGTGGCAATCCATGCGGGCTGGCGCGGTGTCGAAAACGAGATCATCGTAAAATCACTTCGCGACTTAAAATTGCGCGGCCTTTTGACGCAAAATGCGATCGCACTGATTGGCCCGCACATTTCGCAGCCGAGTTTCGAGGTCGGGGCAGATGTTGCGGCGCAGCTCAAGGCTGCTTTTCAGCGATGCTCTCCGAAGGAAGATTTCCCCGGCATTACATTCGAAAAAAAAGGCACTGAAGGCAAAACTCACATTGATCTTGATCTGATCGTCCGCGCGCAACTTTTGGCAAATGGAATCAGTGATGCTCGTCAAACCTGGCTTGGAATCGACACTGTTACATCTCGAGAGCATGAGTCTTTCCGACGGGACCGTGAGCAGTCTGGGCGCCAAATTAGCTTCGCCGCCATTCTCAAATAATTCCTTAAAAATTATTTTAAGTAAGTGATGCGCCCGTCCATTTGACGTTCCGCTTTTGGCGGCTCGTGATCAGGGTAGCCCAGCACGATTCCACAAATAAGCTGCATCTTTCCAGATTGAACATCTGGGTTTTCCGAAAGACCCAAAAACCGATCGACGTCATTTTTAATCTCAAGCGGTGCACCCATCGTGCAGCATCCAAGTCCTTCAGCGACGCAAGCAAGATTGAAGTTTTCCACAGCCATATAAACACTGCCCATTGATGTGACAGGGTGCTCTTCCCGATCATTGACCGAATAACATAGCACGACAACCGGTGCGTCGCCCAGTGTGAAAAAGAATCGCTCGGTGAACTGAAAAAGCGAAGGCTTTAATTTCTTCTCGAGGATGGGGCGAATGCT